>NZ_NPKW01000639.1:0-613 GCF_002265885.1 Vibrio sp. 03_296 | reverse complement strand
GGCAATGAGCCAATTTTCATTGACTGAGCATTTGGCCATCTACCCAAGCGACTCAGCGAGTGGAGGATCTCTTTACTTAATCAGCAAAAAAAGCGCTGCACTCTGCCAGCACGCTTTGAGGTGATTGCCCATGCGATGAGACAGGCACTATAGAAGAGCAAAGAACGTTAATCTCTGCGAGATGGTCTATGGTTATTCTGATGGAGTCATAAACTGCCAGAGGAAAGATCATGCGCTTTGGATTGTTGCTGCTTTTATGTGGATTTATCTATCCCAGCTTGGCCACGACAGAGATCATCATGGGCTACCGCACGACGGAAAAAATGCCCTACATTCATGCGGAACCCAGTGATGATGGTTTCTACTTCGAGCTGTATGATGAGGCCGCCAAGCGGATTGGTGCAAAGCTCAAAGTGGTGCGCTTGCCCAAGCTGAGAGTATTGTTGGCGTTAGAAGCGGGTGAGATTCGATTTCTACCCCGGTTTCGCTTTTGATTTGGAGCGCGCGAAATACGCTTATTGGGTACCAATGGCACTTATCAACGTGACGTGGCGGTCACGCTCAAGGGACGGCCACTCATGACGCAGGCAACCAGCCTTGACGGGGTTATGCA
>NZ_NPKW01000638.1:0-1051 GCF_002265885.1 Vibrio sp. 03_296 | reverse complement strand
AGGCGCCGCCATGTTCTGCCATGCTTTGGCATGTGGCCGAGTATCGCACCAGTTTCCAAAAGGTGAACAGCCCATCGCACCATCTGCGCTTGCTCCGGTAGAGACTAAAGTGTGGATCGCCGATGAGCAAGGCAACGGCAATATGGTCGATTGTGTAGAGCCACGAGCCATGACTCAAGCGGATATTGACCGTGTTGTGAGTGATTTTGCCTATGCAGCGAAACGGGCGATGGAAGCAGGCTTCGATGGCATCGAAATCCACGGCGGCAATGGTTACCTGATTGACCAGTTCCTACGTACCAATTCAAACCACAGAACCGACAACTACGGCGGTACTCGAAGAAATCGACTTTCGCTTTTGTTAGAAGTGGTCGATGCGGCGAGTAAAGCCATAGGTGCCAACAAAGTAGGAGTACGACTCGCGCCATTCATCACTTTCAAGGACATGAACTGCCCAGACATTGTGCCAACCATCCTCGATGCATCGAAACAACTTCAAGCTCGTGATATTGCGTACTTGCATCTGTCTGAAGCGGATTGGGACGACGCGCCCGTGATTCCAGAGAGTTTCCGCATCGAATTGCGTGAATACTTCACCAACACCATTATTGTTGCGGGCAGTTACACTCAAGTGAGAGCCGATGAGGTACTTGAGAAAGGCTATGCAGATTTAGTGGCGTTTGGCCGCCCATTTGTCTCTAACCCAGATTTGGTGGCACGCTTAAAGCATCAACAACCTCTGGCAGAACTGGATGGAACAACCCTATTTGGCGGCAATGAACGAGGTTATACAGATTACACGGCTTTGCATGTGTGAGTGAACGAAAAGGGAGATGTGGCCATCTCCCTTTGTTTGTATTGCTTAGAGGAACGCTTTGTAAGGCAGTTCAGGTTCATTTTTAAAGATGTCACTGAAGCCACGGAAGTGTTGGTAATGCATACGGCCTTTATCGGTTGGGAAGGTGTACTTGCCACCGACTTGCCAGAAAAACGGCGCAAACTTGTATTGTAAGCGGTCTTTTTTCATGTTTCCATAGCAACTTCAATCTCA
>NZ_NPKW01000637.1:0-495 GCF_002265885.1 Vibrio sp. 03_296 | reverse complement strand
ATGTAAGCAAAGGCGCAACGTTCAGTGTGACAGRCAAAATAACGATGAGTTCAGATTATCCACATCATCGACGAGAATCACTTAACCCATAAAGTGGTGCGCAGACGGGGAATCCGTGACCATCACCCCCGATGATCTTTCAGGCGGAAACTACGTTTACCTTTTAGCGCGAACCAAAGACAACGGCAACTTAGCGGATACTCAACGTCGTCAAAAGCTGCTTTCGTTTACGGCAAACTCCGCCAAACCCTATCCTGCTAAAGGTTTTACTGAGCAAGATGTGGTGGATTATCGCCTAAAACTGATCAACAACGTGATGACGGGGAAGGTGACAGTCGAGGGGGTGAAAGGTTTTGGCCAAACCTTGAATGATGTGGTCGATAAGGATTACCGCTATGCTGCGGCGTACGGATGGGGTGGGCTAATGCCGACGACAGCGCAATATTTAGAAGCGGTACCGGGACAAGGGGCGCCCGAATGTCAGGAATGGCGTAT
>NZ_NPKW01000636.1:0-1258 GCF_002265885.1 Vibrio sp. 03_296 | reverse complement strand
CGCGATCAATGCACGCCCGCCTCAGCGCCTGCATCCATCACTGCATAAATATCGTCAGAGGTAATGTCGTCGTTGCGCTCGGCAGGAATGCTCAGCAGTTGGAAAATCAGGTTGGCTAAGCCGTTAAAGACAAAAATAAATGGCTTGAGAATGGAAATGCAGACCAACATCGGGACCGACCAAGGTCATGGCGATTTTTTCTGGCACCGCCATAGCGATGTCGCTTGGGCATTAAGTCGGCAAACAAAATAAACATGCTGGTGACTAAAAAGAAGGAGAGGAAGAAACTCACCTGTGCCAACCAAGCTGCTGGGACAACACCGTCAAGAGCGGCTTTGATGTAAGGCGTGAAGGCAGACTCACCCACAATACCGCCCATGATGGCCACAGCGTTAAGGCCAATTTGCACCACGGTGAAGAAGTTACCCGGATTGGCTTGCAGTTCAAGCACTTTGGTTGCGCGCTCATCTCCTTCGTCAGAAAACTGCTTTAAGCGAATTTTCTGGCGGCGGCAAAGTGCAATTTCTGACATAGAGAAAAGCAGCTGGATAAGATCAGGGCAAAGATGATTGAGAGATTCTCAAATAGACTCATGTTAGTTTCCAAGTTTTCTTCAGGGTTACCACACCGAATGAATGGGAGAGAAAGGGCGTGGTTTGTCTGCTAAACAAATGAGAGGTTCGGACGGGATACTCAGCAAGCGAGATACAGGCTGTTTCTGCTTATTGGTTCGAGTTCGCCTCGGCTCTGATATTCTATACCTAAGCCGGGAAGAGATGAAGCTGCTCACCCATTTCTCACGGTGATTTTGATGGTAAAATCATCTAAATTATTGAATTGTTGAATATTTATAAATCCACTGAATTATTGACTGAACCTCTCATATTGAATCTTTTCAGTATGGCATTTTGGAACTGCACTCTCATTCCGTTCAATCTTCATTTTTAAATTGCTTGTCTCATAATGATAATTAAATCCTAACCTACTTATTAATAACAATATTTCTTAGATTTTTAGAGAAATGTTGTGGGTTAGTGTTGCCTAAATTTTGGGCTCAATCTATTCAAATAATAATGAGATAAGCCAATCATGAAGAAAAAACCACTGACACTTCTCATAGCGGGGCTAGTTGGGAAGCACCGCTGTGTGGGCGCAACCTGAGTTGACGCTGGTACAGATCGGAGAGAAAACCGTCGAGCGTTTGGAATCGATACAAAGCGATGGCTTGAACGCGGAGAAGGCGTGTTTGAGCGTGATG
>NZ_NPKW01000635.1:0-671 GCF_002265885.1 Vibrio sp. 03_296 | reverse complement strand
GTAYYCCTGCAATAACAAAAAGGATAAAAAAGCCGGAGCAACGGGTTTTCGGACAAGCACGACTAACAATGCGCAATGTTGCTCCGGCAATGTCCACAGATTAATTAGGTATTACGCAACAATAAAATCGATTGTATATATTGTTGGTATAGGTAAATCCGATGTAGGGAGATCATCGTGAAAAATAAATTCCTATTGATTATCTCAGTGTGGCTGTCGTTTGGCGCGATGGCGAATGAAAAGCGTGTGTTAGAAATCGTCACACTAGAGTACCCGCCATACATAGAAACACGAGACGATGTGGTTTCGGGCGTTGCTGTGACTTTGGTAGAACATGCCTTTGCTAAACTGCAACAGCCGATAAAAATCACCGTGCTGCCTTGGGCAAGAGCATTGAACTATGTTGAATCGGGCCAAGCAGATGCCATTTTACTATTTTAAACCGAGCAGAGGGAACGTTTTGCTGATTTCAGTGAACAAGTCCTGTTCAGGCAAAATATCAGTTTAGTTCAGATGGACAACGGGCCCGTTGATGCTAGCCAGATTGAGCAAAGAGCCTTCAAACAACGGACATTGTGTGTGGTGAACAAAGTCAGCTATGGGGCGATCATGGATGACGCGATCAATACCAATCAGTTTAAATCGGTGATACGGCAAAATTCCGCTGAGCA
>NZ_NPKW01000634.1:0-502 GCF_002265885.1 Vibrio sp. 03_296 | reverse complement strand
GCCAACCGTCACCAAACATGGTGATGATTTGGTCGAAAAAGGTCTGCTTGCCGGTATATGGGCGAATTTTCACCTCGGCTGTAGGATCTTGTGCCAGCTTGGCTGCGTTGCGTTGCTCCTGTCGCTCAATGAAGCGCTGCTCCTTTTCGCGCTCATTGTGGTGCTCTGTGAGCAAATTAGAAAACTGTTGAAAGGTATCCACCGGACCTGGCAATGTGCCCAGCGACGTTTCAACTTGGCGTGCACTTAAGTGCCACGCACAACAAACACCAGTAAGCCAATCATGGGCAGTAGAATCAGCCGGGTTTTGTCCGCCACTGCCTGTGAACTGGGAATAAGTGAAATAACATTTCCTGACATAACGACTCCTTGTTATTCATTGATGCGTTAAAGTGACTCAGAGCCTTTCAGGCCAATAGCGAACTGCTGCAGATACGCATTGGGGCTACGGCCGTCATAGCGGATCTGATCAATAAAGTGGGTTTGCGGTGGGCGAAAACCG
>NZ_NPKW01000633.1:0-684 GCF_002265885.1 Vibrio sp. 03_296 | reverse complement strand
GTCTTGGTTAACCGCAACATTCAACAAGTCCCAGTATAAACGCCAATTTTTCCCCCTGGCAGGGCAAAAGCGTTCACTTGGTCACTATCAAATACCACCACTTCCCGACTCTTTGAAACCGGGCTGAGGGGGAATGGTGTCGGTAATCGCTTTCGCAACACATTGAACATATTGATTGGTCGCTTTGTTTTGGCTGATCGGAATCTCTTTTTTCATCTGCTCAAAAGAGTTCGCACCGAGCGTGGACATCTCACTATCTGAAAACATCAGCAGTTGATTACGCCCAGTAGGGGAAGAAGTGCAAGCAGTAAGCCCAGCAACGGCGATGAGTGCAGAAGCTTTCAACCACGATGACATAACAATCTCCATATCGATAATTTTGGGTATATACTAGCGCCAATTGTAACGAAAATCTGGCAAAAGAATGAGCATTTGGAAAAACCGATCGATTTAGCGACCCTAAACGCAACCTCAAAAAATACGCTTATTAGAACACTTACAAATCGAATACACCGGGTTTACCGAAAACTCTCTGACTGTCAACCATAGCCGGTTTGCAGTTTACTCATCAACCACTTCGGGATGTTACATGGTGGCGCATCGGYGGTGCTTGCTGAAACACTCGGCTCTTTAGCGGCCAATTTTTGCGTGGCTGTCCGGTTCTTACTTGTGTTGGGCTTGATA
>NZ_NPKW01000632.1:0-1144 GCF_002265885.1 Vibrio sp. 03_296 | reverse complement strand
GCGAAGGCAAAACGCAMSGATCTGGGTATCAATACCGATAATGGATTGATCATACTTATCTAATGTAAGCGTCATATTCACTCGCTTATTCCCGCTGTATAAGGCTTAGCGGGTTAATCTCTAAACTGATGCGATCATAAAATTAGTTAATGATAATGCAATTGATAATTGATCTTATTTGCAATGTAAGTGATAATCTCGCCCAGATTTAGCTTTTCGGAACAACAGCATCATGAATTTACCCAGATATCTTTTTGCGGGTTCGCTCTCGTTGATGTTGCATGCGGCGTTCATCTCAGCCAAAGAGCAAGCCGTCATTTTTCAAACCAATGCGGGTAGCGACTCTGCGTCCGTCTCATTAAATTTGGTCTCAATCCTCCCCCCTTCCTCCAATACGTGGTGGAAAAAAAACGTTGAGCCAAAAGAAGAGACCAAACCACCCACTAAACCAAACCAAAAAAGCCAGCAGAGCCAAAGAAAGAAGTGGCGAAGCCCAAACCGCCAACCCCAAAGAAAGCGTCTTTRGAAAAACCCGTGGTAGAAAACAAGAGCAGCACGAAACCCACTGAGTCAACGCCTGTGGAGCAGCCAGAACCCGCGGAACATAAAACGCCAAAAGGTGCGGACAATGATCAACCTGCCAGTTCCGCTTCTCAGGGTGTCAGTAGCCAACCGACGCTGATTGAAAAGCCGAGCTTCATGGAGAAACCAGTTCAGCCGAAATATCCTCGAGTCGCACAAAAGCGGGGGATTGAAGGCACTGCCTTGTTTGAATTGTGGATTGATGAGCAAGGAAAGCTAACCCAGTTACTGTTGATCACATCGAGTGGCGCAAAAATGCTTGATGACGCGGCTAGAAAAGCCATTCAGCAGTGGAAATTTACCCCTCACGCAGAGAATGGCCAAAAATGCCTTCATCGAGTAAGAGTTCCCGTTCGATTTTCTTTGGACTAACCATGCAACAACTACTAGAACTGCAAAACCAACTTGGCCTAATGACTTGGCCGCTAATTCTCTGTTCCGTCGGTGACGGTGATGATCGTCATCGAACGCTTGATTCAGGTCGTTTTWAGTATCGGCGTCGGCAAAAGTGCTATACGCCGTCAGCTCAGCACGATTTCGCCGACGAATAGCCAACAGATTG
>NZ_NPKW01000631.1:0-562 GCF_002265885.1 Vibrio sp. 03_296 | reverse complement strand
ACGAGAAATCCGTTCTGCCTATAGGAACTATGTTGTCCGGGCAATATGGGCTCGACAATGTGCTCATGAGCTTACCAACGGTGGTGGGTAAGCAAGGTGCAGAAAAAGTCTTGATGCACCCTTTTAGCGACGAAGAGCTCGCAACGTTAGCGCGGATTGCGGAGAATGTCACCGCCGTTGTGAATGAAGTGGCCCAAGTGACGGGGCTAAAAGCGTAAAGCTACCGATGCAAAATCGCCTGATTTATACAGGCGATTTTTGTTTATAACCCATGAATTAACCTCGAAAAAGCCCCTCGACGACTCTGGCAACCAACCTCCAAGTGATGAATAAAACGACAAATCTGTTGACTTCGTAACGACAAATTTATTTTCTTTCAATCATTAACAATTGCCTAWTTATGCGCGTGATCCCCAGCATGGTGCTGGTACTGTTTGGATTGCAAACTATGAATATGTTCATCAAAGGATTGGTTCTGAGCGCGCTCTCATTTAGCTCTCTTTCTCAGGCAGAGAATGAAGTGCTAAACGTTTATGCTTGGGGAAGTTACTTACCTGAAGCG
>NZ_NPKW01000630.1:0-1249 GCF_002265885.1 Vibrio sp. 03_296 | reverse complement strand
ACAAATTCGTTTTCGAAACGGAAGGCCTTCTTCGTTAAGAATGCGGTAATCACTCCAACACAAATCGACGTTGGTCAAAGCTAACCACCCAGCACTAAATTTTGTGACTGGAGATAYTTCAATGTCACGCATAAAACCAAAAGTACGTGCACGAGAGATTTCACGAACAAAACCTTGCGTTGAGCAAATCGAACAACAGACGCTGCTCATCAGAATCGATTGCAGGGTGGTTAAACTCGATTTCAAAATCCATGCGAAAACCATTAAATGGAACAAATTCAGCCCACTTGTCACCTGTCTTCAAAACGAACTGGTTTCTTAATGCGGAATAAAACGCTTCGCTGTCATTTGTGTCTCAATGCCTGCTTGCTGAAGCAGTAAACAAATGGACTTGCGCTGCCATCCATAATTGGAATTTCAGGTGCATCAACTTCAATGATGATGTTGTCGATACCCATACCCGCAAGCGCTGCGTTCAAATGCTCAACTGTAGAGATACGACGCCTGCATCATTAACGAGTGCAAGTACACAACATAGTGTCACGAACAGAGCAGGATCAGCAGGAAATCTACCGCAGGCGTAGATCAGTGCGGCGATAACAATGCCAGTGTTTGACAGCTGCAGGGCGAAGAGTTAATGTGACTTTACGACCAGAGTGGAGACCCACACCAGTTGTTTTCACAATTTCCTTTCAGAGTACGTTGTCTGATCATCTGATTGCCTCTTTGAAGTGCTACAAATCACGGTCGTCTAAGACGCCGACCGTGAATGCTACCACAATTTTGAACAGTGTCAAATTTGTGCCTGAATATTAATCAGCCTGACGACGTAAAAATGCCGGAATATCCAAATATCCGCTCTCTTTTTTCCTGCTAGGCGCCTGTATTCCTGGCTGCTGACGCTGTAGAAGAGGAAACAGGCGTCGATGGCTGAGGAGTACCTGAGGTCTTTCCTGTCAAAGTTTGTGCCGGTTTTTCTTCCACCTTCGCAGCCACAACAGGTTGTGGTGCTGCAGTTGGTTGAGCGACTTTAGCTTTACCACCTGAAACTAACGTGATGTCTGGTTTCTTATCGTTACCGATACCGGTAGCAACCACCGTCACTCGAATTTCATCCGCCATGTCTGGATCAAGTGAAGTACCGATTACGACTGTTGCGTTATCCGAAGCAAACGCTTTAACCGTATTACCCACTGTTTCAAACTCATCTAGACGCATGTCTAGACCAGCGGTAATGTTAACCAGCTAC
>NZ_NPKW01000063.1:0-602 GCF_002265885.1 Vibrio sp. 03_296 | reverse complement strand
TTCTGATTGAGCCAACCGCCCTAACCTCGCGATTGCCCGAGAATTGAATGAGGCAATTCTCTGAATTTCTAGCGCCAAAGAATATGCGTCCGAAAAACAGCGCTCACAAAAGCCGGCTTGCCGACAAACACAAAACCAATCAGCCAAGGGAACAAAGAAAAACCATAACCAACTGATTTTACTTGATTAAGCATAACGCCGCGTTAAGGGGTGAATGCCGCCTAAACCAACTTTCCGCAGACCACTTTCACCACCAAAACCACCGCATACCAAAAATGCCACGCGGCATGAATCCCTCTTTAACGCTTTGTTAGGCGCGCAGCTGCAATTGGTAAAAATCGGTTTCATCATGCTTCGGATTAGGGCGACAATATACCCAACCATTACGCTTATAGAACCTTAACGCCCTTGCGTTCGTTCTACTCACGGAAAGCACAGCACGATTACAGCCAGCTCGTGCTAATTCTGATTCGAGGTAGACCTGAACTTGCTGGCTCAAACCAGAACCGCGAACTTCAGGCAACAAGTAAACTAAATGAACATAACCGGTCTCTGGCTCGGGTGAAAAAGAACGAAACTCTAACTGCCCTACCAATTTTCCA
>NZ_NPKW01000629.1:0-588 GCF_002265885.1 Vibrio sp. 03_296 | reverse complement strand
GATTTTGCAACGTATGTTGCTTGCGTTTGAGCAGAAAAACAGCAAGTTAATGACTTATCTGCTGAAATTGCCGAAAAGTAGCCAAGCGAAAAAGCAAGCCCAAGAGATGAAAGCGCTGTTCAATCGTCCTGAGTCGGTGTTGGAGTTTGCCAAGCAGCATAAAGCCAACGAATTTTATCGTAAGCAAACCGAGCTAGCACTAGAGAAACTGGCACGTAAAGATATCAAACGTGCTCAAGAGCTGTACGCTAAGGTCATCAAAGCTCAAAAGTTTTCATCGGTACAAGCTCAGGAGTTGGCCGAATATTTGGCTTTCCGTTTGATTAATATCGAATCGGAAGCGTTGGCTCAGTGGCGTGATGCAGTGCTGAAAAAATCACATAAGCAAAACCTCATTGAGCGCCGAATTCGTCTTGCTTTACAACAGGCGGATTGGAAAGGCGTGCAAAGCTGGGTTGCTCAGTTGGATGATGAACATCGAAACTCATTGACGTTTGGGCGAATATTGGTTGGGGCGCAGATGAAATTGAAATGGGCAAAGCAACCCAAGGGAAGCTGCGACTGAGTAAACTGGTTGGCCAACGTAAT
>NZ_NPKW01000628.1:0-1034 GCF_002265885.1 Vibrio sp. 03_296 | reverse complement strand
CCAGAGTTGTCCAGAATAGCTTGCGCTAAGCGCGGTTTTACAATCAGGCGTTGTCTTCATTGTCATACCTTTTGAACTTTTTGGGGATTCCACTGCAAATATCTACAGGCCTTTTTAAACATAAGCTCAATTTATTAAACCGAGTTAGGTTGGCTGTAAAACTTGATACAGTTTAAAGTAACTGGCCAAACCATTTCAGCGCGTTTTCATATTTATGATGCATTGATCACTATAAAAACCACGAAAAACTGTAACAAAGCCTGAGAGTTACAGTGACAAAACTCATGCGATCACAGGCAAACGTTTGACTAAGAAATGATGATATCGATTGAAGTTGTGATTCAGTTCACTAATTAAACAGAGTCAGAATAAAAAGCCACCACCTCACAAAAAAGAAGCCAACAGATAAAACAAAAAAAGGACCGTTTTCTCGGTCCTTTTTGATCTTGATAACACGCAAATATTATCGGATGTTCGATGCTCTCAAAGCTTTCACAGATCGTCCAGTGCTTTCATTGCGCAAGGAACGGCTCTAGTTTATCGAGTGGCAATGCCGATGGACCATCACAACGTGCTTGTTCTGGATTTGGGTGCGCCTCAATAAACAGACCAGCAATACCCGTTGCCAACCGCTTCGCTAGCTCAACAGTCTGTTCACGGCGACCGCCTGATGCCGCGCCTGATTGGGTCGGCGCATTTGGCAAGTGAATGGGTACACATCAAAATGATTGGGCTGCCTTTTGATGCTTTTTCATGACGCCAAACCCAGCATATCTACAACTAGGTTATCGTAACCATGACAAGAACCACGCTCACAAAGAATGATCTTATCGTTGCCACACTCGGCAAATTTCTCAACGATGTTACCCACTTGACCTGGACTCATGAACTGAGGTTTCTTGCACGTTGATGACCGCGCCCCGTTTTTGGCCATCGCTTCCACAAGGCAGTCTGACGAGTCCAAGAACGCAGGTAGCTGGATAACATCCACCACATCCGCGACTGGCTGTCGCTTGTGCTTCTGTGTGAACGTC
>NZ_NPKW01000627.1:0-1051 GCF_002265885.1 Vibrio sp. 03_296 | reverse complement strand
ACCGATGCACAGAAACAGCAGCTGCAACAAATCGCCAATGAGCTCGGCTTGCCCTATCAACAATTGATGCTTGCTCCGCCGTGGCAGCCTTAACCATCCAAATGGCTCAAGTACAAAAACTGGGGTACCACTCAGAACTTGGCGTAGACACCTATCTCATTCAAAAAGCACATCAACATGGTGTTCCTCTTCATCCGTTGGAAAGTGCGCAATTTCAAATCGATCTACTCACCAAGACACCTCAAGATGGCAAAGAATTGCTGATTAGTGCGCTGTCAGAGTTTAGTGAAAGTAAGCAGTTACTCGCTTGTTTGGTTGAGAGCTGGCAAAAAGGCGAACAAACAAAAACTGGTGGAGTTCGCTAACCTGTCAGAGATCTCCCCTGAGTTGGAAAAAGCCATGCTGACGGATAGAAATCACGATTGGGTGCAAAAGCTCTCTCAACTTGCTCAAGAGGAACCAGGGCATTATGCGGTGGTGGTCGGAACGTTGCATTTGGTGGGCAAAGAGAATCTCATTGCGCTACTTGAGCAATCTGGTTTTAAAGCAGAGCAACTGACCCAAAGCCAGCCTGCGCAATGCCATTTCTAACGTTGGCTGCCTCATAACACGTAGTTCAACATCAGCGAGCAAACTTTATCTAAAACTAAAACGACGAAAGCCTGCTAAAAAGCAGGCTTTCTTAAAGTGGTCGGTGAAGAGGAATTCGATCGGACTGGCGTTCCAGCCCCCGTTCTCTACAACCCAAAACATTGCAAARGCCCTACATTTCTGCAGGGCCTTTTCTTAATATGGCCGGTGAAGAGCCATATTCTAACGTCAGGCGAACCCCACGAGGTTCAACATCAGTAAGCAAGCTTTGTCTAAAGCCAAAACGACGAAAGCCTGCTAAAAAGCAGGCTTTCTTAAAGTGGTCGGTGAAGAGGGATTCGAACCCCCGACCCTCTGGTCCCAAACCAGATGCGCTACCAAGCTGCGCTATTCACCGAGATGTTTTACAGAAACTTTATTCCGTCAACGGATGCGTATATTACGGATTCTGACTGACGAC
>NZ_NPKW01000626.1:0-489 GCF_002265885.1 Vibrio sp. 03_296 | reverse complement strand
CSTCGCGCTAATGGAAGAAGAAGGTATCTTGGCGGGTATTTCATCAGGAGCTGCAGTAGTGGCAGCAAACCGCCTTGCTGAACTCCCTGAATTCGAAGGAAAAACCATTGTCACCGTACTACCTAGCTCTGGCGAACGTTACCTAAGTACCGCCCTATTTGCAGGCCTCTTTACTGAGAAAGAGAACCAGCAGTAATACGGGTTCAAATCAATTTTTTCGTTCAAAAAAGCCCCATTCAGCTTTTTTGTTGATCCTTGCCTCACCTTTGGTAATATCAGGGTGTTTTATTTTTAGCTTCAAAATAAAGAAGCGATAAAGAAAGTTTTTGACATTTATGCAACAAAGCATAAAGCGTATTACATAAACTTTTGACTCGTATCTGCTTCAACACGCTTGCTCCCCTCGTGCTCTGGCGCGGTTCAAGTAAAGCGGTTAAGCTAAAACGAGTCTTGACTAACAAAAATACATTCAATTGGGGTATATCACAT
>NZ_NPKW01000625.1:0-437 GCF_002265885.1 Vibrio sp. 03_296 | reverse complement strand
GCCATAGTAAGGACAAAGGTCGTTGCCAAGCCCATGACCCAATTGCTGGTTTCCAATTTTTTTGACACGCCCATGAAGGGACACAATCCGAGAAACTTCACCAGTACAAAGTTGTTTACGAGGACGGTGCCAATCAACAACAAAATATATTCGGTCATAATTATTACGTTCTGCAAATCCGATCCCGATATTATCGTGCTTTGTCCCGGTAATAACAACCAATGAAAGGTAAGGTTTTGAGTAGCTGACGGAATTTTATACGTGGTAAACGATTGACTTAAGGCCGTGCGAGATGTTTAGGCTGGGAAATATAAAAAAACGCCACATCCGAAGATGTGGCGTTTTTTAGAATTTGGCTCCTCCTGCTGGGCTCGAACCAGCGACCTGCGGATTAACAGTCCGTCGCTCTACCGACTGAGCTAAGGAGGAATTGCTTC
>NZ_NPKW01000624.1:0-828 GCF_002265885.1 Vibrio sp. 03_296 | reverse complement strand
GTCGTGGTGAATCAAATGTTGCGAGGGGTTGCCTAACGTTTGTCGATCATAAATCACCAACTCATTGTCATTCAGTTGCCACAATGACTCTAGAGAAGCTTGAATGGCAAACTCGTAACCCGTAAAGGTGTGGGACAATCCCGCCACAACCAAGCCTGACCATTCTGGATCATTTGAAATAACCCATACCTTATAAGGTTCCTTCATCATAAATCCTTCCTGGAAATGAAAATAAAGTACTAAGGGACTAAAAATAGATCTTATGAATAGTACTTTATTGTCAGATTTTGTTTTTGATTATCCTCACAATCCTTTTTTATTTATATAGAACTCATTTGTCATATCGCTTTATTTAAATGAAATTTAATAAAATCGGTTGTAACCCATATTTTCTCATCTAAATAAAATACCCCAAAACGAGTCGCGTAAATAAAGAGCAGAGATAAGAGTTAGAAGATAAAGACACGTGATAACCAAAAACGTTCGATGACATCATCTTTGATGCCATCGACGAAAAGGATGACTTTACTCAGCAACAAGCAAAGCAAAAGAAAAGGTGACGTTCATTCACATGCTTTTCGACGAGCGCGCCAAAAGAGCAACAAACCCAAAAGGCTAATCCAATTGACGCTGCCGCTGCTTTCCGATCCTGCACAGCCTAGGCCGACCTCAGCACCGCCAACACTGGCAGATGTATTACTCGAACACTCGTTGCTTTGGCCCCCACTCTCAGTGGTATTGTCATCTGGCGTTTCTTGGCTAGCCGTTGTCATAAACGTGGTTAGTGATTGCTGAGCAGGGAGTGTTGCCGAATCTGTGTAAGCACTT
>NZ_NPKW01000623.1:0-624 GCF_002265885.1 Vibrio sp. 03_296 | reverse complement strand
GACAAAGGTCGCTTCGGCTTTCGAGCATGCGTCATCACTAATCCACATCGCCATTTTCACCCATTTTCAGTGACTTACCCGTTCCTGCGGCCAGCACATCCACTTTATAACCGGTGTCTTTTTCGAATTCAGGCAGTAGGTAATCAAGCAGGCCAGAGTGATAAGTACTGGTTGTGGTTGCTAAACGCACACGGTGAACATCATCGGCAGAGAAAGAGGAGAAACTCACCAGCGTAATCGACGTTGCCGCCAAAGTAAGAGCTACTTTGTTCWATTGTAATTTTTATTCCTTCAAATCATTCTTGGGCAAATAGGCCATTGCAGTTACACAAACCGCGTCACCACTCGGTCAAACTTCATCGGCCAGCGTGGTTTAATGCCAGTTGCAATTGTCAGATGGTCCTATTTGCAAACAAGATGCCAACAAAACACCAGTACTAAATTGAGAAAATAAGCCTTATATCATGCAGTTAAACATCGAATAGTTTGATGTGAGACTAAAATGTCGCACATTTTATAAGGAGATTAAATGATTCGTTGGTACACTATGTCCTATACGTCATTCTGTCTCGAGGAAAGTATGTCTATTCAATTGGACCCCAACTCCGTATCCCAATACCAAGC
>NZ_NPKW01000622.1:0-1128 GCF_002265885.1 Vibrio sp. 03_296 | reverse complement strand
AGAGTAGCTGTAGGCATCGGGATCGTCTTGCGAATAATGTTCCAGTTTGCGGATGTCAACTTTACCAACAAGAGATGATATATCTTGGTTGTTGTCATCACCTGGTTCGGTTTTTGCGATACCCACTTGATCGAGTATGGAAGGGCGAACCTTCACGACTTTAAACTGACTGATGTCCCCACCAAACTCATGCAGGCGTTTAGCGGCCCAAGGTGACATGATGGAGCGTAAATAACGTTTTCAATGCCATATTCTTTTTGCAATATTTCGCCATCTTCATTGACGTCAAATAGGCAGAAAGGGTGGTCGTTTACAGGGCTGCGTTTTCCGTTGGCGGTGAGCACGTAATCGGCATTTGCTGCATTATGCTTGAGCTTTTCTGCCAGCGTATGATTTACCACCACCCACAGGGCCCAGTAGGTAAAGGGATCTGTTTGCGTTACTTCCAGCCCTTGAGCGGCGTGTTTTAGGTAGGTAGACGATCTGTTCAATCGCTTCTTCCATTCATAGAAATCTTTAAAGGTTTTATAGCGTGAAATCACACGGTTAGAGAAAATACGGCTTAATCGTGGATGCATCGAGGTATCGACTACTCAGGTTCTCCGAGGCCATAAGAAGTCGTTCAGCGGCATTCGCATAGGCACTTTTGTCAATCTTTACAAAGTGCAAGAAAGTCCTGGTATCGACATCTCTTCATCTTTTGCAGCTTCATAGCGCGCTTGATAGTGGTACAAAATACTCATGTCACCATTCCCCTTCTTATTCRGTCTGCTGACGAACGTTGGCAAATATCGTCCCTTCTCATTGATAAGCCTAGACGGGGATTCTCAATTTTGCCCAATAAATTATGCATTTATTTAAGATAGGTGAGAGTTTGTTGCTTACTGTTCTGGCGGTTTTTTTCCTAATCAAAGAGTTTGAACCAAGGTGAGACAAGGAAAGTTAGATAATTGAAAGAATGGATATTGCTAACTTAGTATTGAAGTTTTTTGTCGTGTAAATTGGGATTTTTTTGTCTTGAATACGCAAAAAAGGCTGACGCTGGTCAACCTTTCTATTTGAAATCAATCTGTTTGTCCGCGAAGCGTTAAACGCTAAGCTCTAAAACTAGGCATTAAAAATTTGGCG
>NZ_NPKW01000621.1:0-796 GCF_002265885.1 Vibrio sp. 03_296 | reverse complement strand
GTCTGGGCTGACGCGAACCACACGATAAGGAATTTTGTCCAATGGCAGCTTTTTATCGTAGAGCTGCAATTCGTGTAGGTTGATCTCGATCTCTTCAGACGACACCAACTCAAGTGGCGCGTCCAAGGTGAGACTCAACCCTCGCTTGGAGAGGTCGATCGTCTTACCTTTCATTGTCAAGCCGTCTGTTTTGGTCAGTGTAAGCGGTGATTGAAAACGGTAGCGAGGCTCTTTTCGACGAGACTGAGCATCAAAGAAATCCCTTTGGGGAGCCGATGATTTCCGTGTATGGCGAAAGTATTTAAAGTGCTCGATGGCAGTCGAGGCTTTTCAGTAAAGAGATAGTCTGCGCCATTCGAGTTGTCCGCAATTTCTTGCAAAATTCCACAATGCGTTAACCCTGAAGAGGCTTCGGCTAACTCTTGCGAGAAACTACCGAGTTGTTGGCGTTCGTTTTCACTGAGTTCAAAAATGGAAATACGGAACGCCCGCCAACTGGCGCGTTTTGCGCCAAGATGCCAAAACAGCTGTCTTTGTTCTCGTGTGGCCTCGGGCATGAGCATGGAGTAGAAAAAGTTTTTCCCTTCATGTTCGTGAGTAAACACATAAATCACATTACTGGCACCTTTGAGCCCCGGTCGCATAAGCATCGACATTCGCTGTGAGTAGTAACAGTGAACCAAAGACCTGTTGATTACGCTCATCATGCCAGTATTGCCAAATTGGCATATTGTTTGGCGTAAGCATGGCGAGCTTGAGCTCATCGCCTTGGAAAAACAGCGGTAAGTTGCAAGTG
>NZ_NPKW01000620.1:0-300 GCF_002265885.1 Vibrio sp. 03_296 | reverse complement strand
GGTATTGTGACCGCGGTTTTACGTATTCTTGCCGCCGGTGTTTTGGCTGGCGTTTTGATTGAATCTGGCGCAGCAACATCGATCGACAGAGACGATACGTCAAAAAAGTGGGGGAAACACGCGCGCTTCTCGCCCTGGCATTGGCGACCATGATTCTGACTGCCGTTGGCGTTTTTGTTGATGTCGCCGTCATTACGGTTTCTCCGATTGCGTTGGCGATTGCTCGCCGTGCTGATATCTCTAAAACCGCGATTTTGCTTGCCATGGTCGGTGGCGGTAAAGCCGGTAACGTAATGTCGC
>NZ_NPKW01000062.1:0-53826 GCF_002265885.1 Vibrio sp. 03_296 | reverse complement strand
CAGTTATTGCACTGACTCCCTGTTAGATATCCCACCCTCAATCACAGTATTGGTCTGACTAAGTATCGGGCTTTGCGCTATGTTGGACGCTTACCCACCAATACCGCCGAAACAGGTTACGGTTAGTTGTGTACATCTAACTTCCTATGGCTTCCTTCAAACCCCACCGTTAGCCAGTGACGCCCTTGCCATTCGGATTGTCTTCCCCTTAGTCAGGGTGACTCCATTTTCTTTCAAGTGGACGGGTTTGCCAGCTTTGCTGGGCAAACAACAAGCCGAGCAACTAGCTCGGCTTGAGTCATCATAAGAGGTGACAAACGTTAAAATGGCTGGTTGACCATTACACGAAAAAGGCTCTCTTCACTTCCCCATGCCATTTCGGCTCGCACCACAATGCCTTCCACTTGAAAACGCACGGCGCCACCGGCGCTCCACTGCATATCGCTGTGCAACTCGGAGAAACGGCTTTCGTCGCTCACTCGTCCCATATCGACAAAAGCGACCCATTGCCACCAAGGGATATCGTAGATATTCAGCACTGGAATATCATCCAAAGGTTGCCATTTGGGTAAAACGCGGTACTCCGCGCTGTAGTTGATGGCCGATTTGCCATGGAAGCGCCCTGAGGAGAAACTTCTCAATCGGTATAAACCGCCTAGACTCACCTGATCAAACTCTGGCGGTCTTTGGCATGTTTGAGTATTACAATTATTCCAAGTAGGCGTATCGGCAATATAAAAGTTAAACGCAAACACTTGTTGGTCGAGAAGATCATCGACACCACCTAGATTCCAAAAGCCACTACTGGAATACTCATATTTCAACCAATCGTTGTCATTACCCCAGTTTTCATCTGCGTAGGTGATATCCAGTCGAGTGCGAAAACCTTGAGTCGGGTTGCGAACATCATTTCGGTTATCCCAATCCAACTTCAAACTGAGCCCGGTAGAATCGCTATCTTGGCCAGCAATAGCATTAATTTCTCGAGAGGTATGAAACGGCTGAAACTCAATGGTGGTGATACCGCTGCGATCTGGCGAGAAGCCTTTAATTTGCCGAGTGGGTTCTAATGCAGCGCGCGCTCCGCGAAACGCCGCATGCCCCCAAGGCACAATATAACGGAAGGAGAAACGCGTGATTGCTTCTTTACCTGTCGCTATCGTTCGATCGGCCGCTGTTGAATCATTACTGGCGTTGGCACCAAGGTAATAGTCGTAATCAACAAACTTCCCCTGATAGCTCTCCGCACCCAGCAACCAGAAATCACCCACTTGGTAATTTGATGCCGAAAGATAAGTGACATAGCTTCCTTTGTCAGAATAAAGCGCAGTCCCCAACACAGAAGCATTGGCTTGCCCTACGTGCTTTGCAAGTCCTGCAACACCCAGAGTATTACCCATGCTATCACTGACAAAATAGTAAGGAACTACGGCCGTGTCTGGAGACCAACTTGGCCAGCCATCAGCCCAAGTTGGCAGAGCACACAAGCCAGTTGCCGCAAGCACCAAGCGAAAAACAGGTTTTGATTTCATTAGTGATTTATTCGCTATAAGACATTTCAACGCGTGACGTAAGTTTAGTCACTAACTCATAAGCGATGGTGCCGATATGCTGCGCCACCTCTTCCGCTGGCAAATCAGCACCCCAAAGAATTGCTTCATCACCGACATGATCGGTTGCGTCGGGTCCGAGATCCACCGTGAGCATATCCATAGAGACTCGACCGGCAATCGGCACCTTGCGGCCATTGACTAACACGGGAGTTCCATTGGGTGCGGTACGTGGGTAGCCATCACCATAACCAATAGCAATCACCCCCACTTTGGTATCGCGTTCGCTGATCCAGGTTGCGCCATATCCCACTGACTCGCCCGCTTTTACATCTCGAACTGCAATTAAATGAGACTTTAAAGTCATCACTGGTTTGTAGCCCAGCTCGGACGCGGTCTTATCACCAAACGGAGAAACACCATACATAATGATGCCCGGGCGTACCCACTCCAATTGACTTTCTTGCCAAGCGAGTAATCCGGCGGAAGCGGCAAGTGAGCGCTCACCTTTGCAACCTCGAGTTAGCGACAAAAACAGCTCGATTTGTTTCGGCGTCATCTCGTTGTTCATCTCGTCAGCACAACCAAAATGGCTCATATAGCGTAAAGGTTTGGCCACATTCGGGCACTGATGCAAACGCTCAACAAACGCTTGGTATTGCTCTGGTCGCACCCCAAGGCGATGCATGCCACTATCGATCTTGAGCCACACCATCACTGGAGTTTCAAGCTCTGCCTCTTCCAAAGCACACAACTGCTCTTCGCAGTGCACCACCGTTTGAATGTTGTTGGTCACCAAGACAGGCAAATCACCCGAAGAGTAAAACCCTTCTAAAAGCAAGATGGGTTTTACGACACCACACGCTCGCAGTTGTAGCGCTTCTTCAATTCGCGCAACCCCAAAGGCATCCGCACCAACCGCATGCTTAGCTACGTGACGCAAACCATGACCATAGCCATTTGCCTTAACCACCGCCATCAACTTACTGCGCGGGGCTTGCTGTTTGATCAACTGCAAATTGTGTTGTAAAGCCGCAAGGTCAATACAAGCCGTGGCGGCTTTCATGTAATTCATCGTGTTACTCATCATCAAACGCCGGGCCGGCATAATTGTCAAAGCGAGACCACTGTCCTTGGAATGTCAAACGCACCGAACCGATAGGACCGTTACGCTGCTTACCAATAATGATCTCCGCGGTTCCTTTCAGCGCGCTGTCAGGGTTATACACTTCGTCTCGATAGATGAACATGATTAAGTCGGCGTCCTGCTCGATAGAGCCTGATTCACGTAGATCCGAGTTCACTGGACGTTTGTCTGCCCGTTGCTCTAGCGAGCGGTTTAACTGCGACAGGGCAACCACGGGGACATTCAGCTCCTTCGCCAATGCTTTTAGTGAGCGAGAAATCTCCGCTATTTCCAAAGTACGGTTATCAGAGAGAGCCGGCACGCGCATCAATTGAAGGTAGTCGACCATGATCATCGATAAACCACCATGCTCACGCGCCACACGACGCGCACGTGAACGCACTTCCGTTGGCGTTAGACCAGAGCTGTCATCGATGTACATGTTCTTCTTCTCCATCAAAATACCCATGGTCGAAGAAATACGCGCCCAATCCTCATCGTCCAGCTGACCGGTACGTATCTTCGTCTGATCAACACGAGACAAAGAGGCCAGCATACGCATCATGATTTGTTCCGCGGGCATCTCCAGTGAGAAAATGAGCACAGGCTTGTCTTGATCCATCGCCGCGTTTTCACACAAGTTCATTGCAAAGGTGGTTTTACCCATCGATGGACGTGCGGCGACAATGATAAGGTCAGAACCTTGCAAACCTGCGGTTTTCTTATTCAGATCCGTAAAGCCAGTATCCACCCCGGTGACACCATCTTGTGGGCTCTTGTACAGTAGCTCAATACGCTCTAAGGTTTTCTCTAGAATGGAATCGACATTTTGTGGGCCTTCGTTTTCGCTGGTGCGTTCTTCCGCGATGGCGAACACTTTACTCTCAGCGAGATCGAGCAGATCTTCCGAACTGCGGCCTTGAGGATCATAGCCCGCATCCGCAATTTCATTGGCAACACTGATCAGATTACGTACTAAAGCTCGCTCTGCAACGATATCAGCATAAGCATTAATGTTGGCAGCACTTGGCGTGTTTTTCGCCAAATCGGCAAGGTACGCAAAACCACCGACATCTTCCAACTGCTCACGGCGCTCTAAATGTTCGGACAGGGTAATCAGATCGAGCGGCTTGTTCTCTTCCAAAATGCTTTTGATGGCATCGAAAATCAAACGGTGGGGACGACTATAAAAATCCTTGCTGACCACACGCTCAGCAACCGTATCCCAACGTTCATTATCCAATAACAAACCACCAAGCACCGATTGCTCAGCTTCTAAGGAATGAGGAGGAACTTTTATTGCATCTACTTGGCTATCCGGAATTTTGCGTTTTCGATTATCCGCCATGACTACACTCTGTAACTTATGTTTAGCGTCATTATACTCAAAATGGTTTAAGATGTGCGCCTCCGCATGCAGAGTTTGTTGTCCATCTGACAAGTTTTAACTTTAGGCTGACGCACCTATTCTCGTATGTTCGTACTATCCTGAGCCATAAGCTCACATTATAAGAGGTGTTCGTGTCCAATCGCTGGTTTCTGTCGTTAGGTTTATACGCCGTTAGCCTAACTGCTTATGCTGAAGATAATTTGGATAAGGACATCGCCCTTCCCTCTCCGTGGAAAAGTGAAGTGGAGTTTGGCTATCAAGCTCACTCAGGCAACTCGGATTCTAAAGCGCTCAACGCACGCCTCAGTGGGGAATACACGGAAGGTCGCCACCGCTCAAATGGAGAGTGGAAATTCTACAATTTATACAAAGATGGGGAAGAAGATAAGCGCACGTCAACTTACAGCCTGCAATCAGACTACAAGTTATCCCCTAAGACCTATCTTTACGGCAGCTTTAAAGGCATTGATTCACGCTACAGTGCGTACTTCAAAGACCATACAATTTCAGCGGGTTTAGGTTATCAATTTGCCAGCACGGACACCTTTGTGCTTGAGTTCGAATTCGGTCCTGGCTTTCGTTATCAAGAACCAAACTTGGATGAAATTGATGGCGATGACATTATTTTTCCTGAAATCGTCGAAGAAGGGATTTTCCGTGGCAATTTAAAAACCAGCTGGCAAGCGTTAGAGAATCTGAGTCTCTCGGCTGATATTACCGTCGTCAGTGGTCACAGCAATACGCGAACCGACAGTGATTTAAGTTTAACCAATAACATAACCGAAGACATTGCCCTTAAGATCGCCCACTCTCGTCAATACCACGACCGAGTGCCCGATGGTCTAAGCAAAGCTGACAGTGTGTTCTCCGTCAATCTGCTGTTTGCTTTCTAATCTCAAGCCTCTGATACCGTAAACTCGAGCAATAAAAAAAGCACCTCAAAGAGGTGCTTTAAAATTTCGTCTTGAAACTGAAAATTACTCAGCCACAACTTGTAGTTTAGCAGTCGCGAAAACTTCAGAGTGAAGTTGAACGCTGATCTCGAACTCACCAGTTGTACGTAGAGCACCTTCAGGAAGGCGAACTTCGCTCTTAGCAACTTCAACGCCAGCTGCAGTGATTGCATCAGCGATGTCACGAGTACCGATAGAACCGAATAGTTTACCTTCGTCACCAGCTTTAGAAGAGATAACAACTGCTTCTAGAGCATTTACTTTCTCAGCGCGAGCTTGTGCAGAAGCTAGTTGCTCAGCAACTTTCGCTTCAAGTTCTGCACGACGAGCTTCGAACATCTCAACGTTGCCTTTAGTAGCCATAACTGCTTTACCCTGAGGGATAAGGAAGTTACGAGCGTAACCAGACTTAACGTTTACTGTGTCGCCAAGGCTACCTAGGTTACCGATTTTATCAAGTAGAATAACTTGCATTGTTTAATCCTCTTTCTTAATAAACGGTACCGATTACTGATGCTTGTCAGTGTACGGTAGTAGAGCTAGGTAACGAGAACGCTTGATCGCGCGAGCTAGTTGACGCTGATACTTAGCGCTAGTACCAGTGATACGGCTAGGTACGATTTTACCAGCTTCAGTGATGTAGTTTTTAAGAGTTGCTACGTCTTTGTAATCAATCTCTTGTACGCCTTCTGCAGTGAAACGGCAGAATTTACGACGACGGAAGAAACGAGCCATGGGCTATCTCCTGATCTTAAATATGAATTATGTCATCGGCATGTAACACCAATTTACCTACGCCATTTCGGCCGGTCTGATAAGCAACAAAGCCACTTACCTTAATGTTACTGCCCAAAACTATTTGTTGAGTTATCTCTTGTGACCCTTTACCGCTGACAACTACTGGCATTCGACAGAAAACTTGTCTTGGTAAATCTGCCTCAACCACTACCGAGCGATGCTCGAGCCAAAATCGACAATGTGTGATTCCAGCAGGGCTTTGGCTTCGAATCGGATCTTTCACGACGGTGCCGCTCAGCTCCATTCGATTGGTCATAAAATCAATTACTCAGCAGCGAATTCTTTCGCTTCAGCTTCACGACGAGGAGCGCGTTCTTCTTTCTGCTTAAGCATGATTGAAGGCTCAGTGATAGCTGCTTTAGTACGCATGATCATGTTGCGTAGAACTGCATCGTTGTAACGGAAAGCAGTTTCTAGCTCATCGATTACAGCTTGGTCCGCTTCAACGTTCATTAGAACGTAGTGAGCTTTGTGAAGCTTGTTGATTGGGTAAGCCAGTTGACGACGACCCCAGTCTTCTAGACGGTGGATTTTACCGCCAGCTTCAGTGATTGAACCTGTGTAACGCTCGATCATGCCAGCAACTTGCTCGCTTTGATCAGGGTGCACCATGAATACGATTTCGTAATGACGCATTGTTTGCTCCTTACGGATTATTAGCTTCCACATTTGGCTCAGTCATCCAGAGGAAGCAAGGAACTAAGGGTTATTGACCGAGTTTAAGGACGGCAAATAGTACAGAAAGGGCTCAGTTTAAGCAAGGAGTATTTTTAAACAACCGAAAGCAAGGAAGATAGGGAGCTAGAGAACTAGAAAACGAGAATGCGAGGAAGCGAGGAAGCGATTCATCTAGCAACCTCGCTTCTGGAATTTACGCTTTAGCCAGTTCTGCACGCATTTCGTCAATCACAGCTTTATAATCTGGTTGGCCAAAAATGGCTGAACCTGCAACAAACATATCCGCGCCCGCTTCGGCGATTTCACGAATGTTCTCCACTTTCACACCGCCATCGATCTCCAAGCGGATATCACGCCCTGTCGCATCAATCATCTTACGCACTGCTCGTAGCTTATCCAAAGTGTGAGGAATGAATGACTGCCCACCAAAGCCTGGGTTCACCGACATCAATAAAATGAGATCCACTTTATCCATGATGAATTCTAGATGCGCCAACGGTGTCGCAGGGTTAAGTACAACGCCCGCTTTACAGCCGTGCTCTTTGATCAATTGCAAAGTTCGATCGACATGCTCAGACGCTTCGATATGGAAGGTAATCATCGATGCACCCGCTTTGGCAAAATCGGGAATGATGCGATCGACCGGCTTGACCATCAAATGCACATCAATCGGCGCGGTAATGCCATAATCACGTAGCGCTTTACACACTGGCGCGCCGAAAGTGAGGTTCGGAACATAGTGGTTATCCATCACATCGAAATGGACAACATCCGCCCCAGCCGCTAAGACTTTTTCAACATCTTCACCTAGACGAGCAAAATCTGCAGACAAAATGGATGGAGCAATAAGAAAATCTTTCATACCTGACCTCAGTAATCACGAGCAAAACAGCAAACCAATGTGCGCGCAATTTTACCGAAGCCAGTGTGGAGATCCACCATTTCGGTGAAATAGTGTGAATGTGACGAATGAATCGATAGGGTTAACTGGCGTCTGGCTTATGGAAAAGCGCCATCAGTTCATCCACTTTGTTACGCCCCCCGCCATTGCGGCTGATAGTACGCTTGACCTTAACGACATTCAGCTCTGCGCCATGATACAAACGGCGCGTCAGTTTGGTGTCGTGGTTTGAAATAAGTACTGGGATGCCTCTTTCACTCGCGGTTTTTTCCGCAATATCCGCCAATGCGGCTTGATCGTCTAAGGTAAAACCATTACCTGCGTATGACGTAAAGTTGGCTGTATTTGAAAGTGGCGCATACGGTGGATCGCAATACACCACACACCCTTTGCGCGCACGACGAAATGTCTCTTGATACCCTTCGCAGACAAACGTTGCTTTCTGCGCTTTCTCCGCAAAAAACTCTAATTCTGCTTCAGGGAAATACGGTTTTTTATACGAACCAAAAGGCACATTGAAGCCGCCTTTTTTGTTGTAACGGCATAGACCATTGAAACCAAAACGGTTCATGTAGAGAAACGCTAATGAGCGAAACATCACGTCATCGGTTTTGTTAAACTCACTACGGATGCTCAAGTACGCGTCTTTACGATTATTCTCTTGCGTAAACCAGCGCTTTGCTTCACGGATGTAGAGCTCTGGTTGCTCTTTGAGCAAATTGTACAAGTTGATCAAATCGGGATTGATATCGGCCAAAAGATAATGGTCATAATCCGTATTGAGAAATACGGAACCCGCTCCGACAAAAGGTTCTACGAGTTTACGAGCTGGCGGTAGGTGCTTTTGGATGTCCTCCACAAGGCCATATTTTCCGCCTGCCCATTTTAGAAAGGCTCGCTGCTTTTTCATCGAATGCTCTTTACTGCTCTATCTATCAACCCAATTTCAAGGGTGCGGAATGTAACATATTTTCCCACGAAACTCAGGTTTATTTCACTCGGTCTATCTCTCGGTGCACCTGACTGAGCGATTTTGCCCATGGACCAAGCGACTGGAGAGATTTCGGCAGTTCATTCACCGCATCTCGAGCCATCTGAATAGTAGGATAATCGTGGTAGGTCACGATGTACCACTCCGTGTCGTTTCTCAACGTCGGATAAATACGGACTTGATTTTGCAACTGGTGTTTATCTAAAAAGGCTTGAACATCTTGCAACGACGTCATCGCCGCCAATTGCAATGTGTAACCTCTGGGTGACAACGCTTTCAACTCTTCACGAGCAAAGGAAAAACGCACAACCGCAGGCGCTTGATCCTGTTCTAGCGTATGGTTGATTTTTTCTGGCGCATCCGTTTCGATTACAGGGGTCGTTTGCGTGTTCGCGGCCACCAAGGCATCCATCTTACTGGTATCAGCCTGCTGTGGCTTATTTTCCAACAATGCGTCCACCACATCTGACTCAATCACAACACGTTGCTGATCTTGATCGCTAATGCCAACGCTGGTAGTCATCTCTTTCACCGCAGGGGGGAGTGCATCGGTATCATCTTGTGCCCCTTGTAAAGACAATGCCTCGGCTTGCTGTCGAGCCAGCTCCGTTTTTTGCTCGGCTTCTATCACCTGGGGTTCGGCAGTGGGTTCTAAAGTGGGAATCACTGTTTGTTCCAGCGTGCGTGAAATCTCTTGCGCTTTTTCATCGGCAGTGGGTTGACTGAACATCCACCAATAACCGGCCGCTGCGAGCAGCAATAATATCAGTACGGTGAGCACGATATTTACCGGTGATGCCACAATCGAGCGGATAATGATCCTTTTTTCCACCTTGAGATCTCCTAAAGCCATAATTGCCCCTGGAATCGGGTCTACTTTCTTAAAAGCGGCACGCACTTTTTTCTCATTGGCTTCGTCGATGTAACGAACCACTAGGTTTTCAAAAAAGCGCATCGCTTCCGTTTCACTCAGCCTTTCAATATCAAGGTCGACTGGTTTATGCTCCTGCCCGTAGCCTAAACGCGTCAACAGTGACTCTAATTGACCTGATTCGCTAAACATCAAGACGTTGACGGTCCATTGAGGGTTAGCCTGAGCTTCCAGCACCCACATCCATAGCTCTGAGACGAGCGCCTCACTTAATAGATGAGCATCATCAATAACAATGGCAAAGTCACAAGCTTGATCAGCAAAAAGACGCTCTGCACTTTCAATCAAAGCATCGTGTGGATTAAACAACGGCTCACTGACAAGCTGGCTAAGGATAAGCGTACGATGCTGGCTTTCATCTTGACTAGGATGGCACAGAACTAAACATTGATTTTTTTCTTGAGCATACTGCTCTAGATAACGTTGCGCTAACCAAGACTTACCAAATCCTTTAGCACCATTAATAGTGATAAGGTTGGAGCCAAAATTAGTCAATAACTCAAGACGTTCTAAAAGCTCAGTTTGAGAATCCAGTTCAAGTACATTAGGCAAAGCACGGCTCATCAGCGATTCCTTGTGAAAATAGCCCCTGATGGAGCTATTTTAAGGTTTGATTAATTGATTGTGCGACAATCTTCTATGGCTTGACGAATGACCTCTTGAGGCACATCAGCCACGACCTCAGCGGTACCAATACTGCTTGGTAAGACTAATCTCAGTTTCCCTGATAGCACTTTCTTATCGCGCATCATATGAGTCATGAAATCGTCAAACGTCATACTTTCTGGTGTATGTACTGGCAGCTTCGCTCTGCTAAGTATAGAGAAAATCTTATCAAATTGCTGCTGATCGATCATACCTTGTAACTGTGCGGTGCGTGCCGCCATGACCGTACCCGCGGCAACGGCTTCACCGTGTAACCAGTTGCCGTAGCCGAGCTCAGCTTCGATCGCGTGTCCAAACGTATGGCCCAAGTTTAATAAAGCACGAATGCCTGACTCTTTTTCATCTTGCGCCACCACTTCGGCTTTAATTTCACAACAGCGCGCGATGGCGTAAGTTAATGCTTGTTCATCTAATGAATACAGCGCATCAAGATGCTCATCGAGCCAAGTGAAAAACTCAGCGTCATAAATGATGCCGTATTTAATCACTTCAGCAATACCAGCAGCAAACTCTCGTTCAGGAAGGGTTTTCAAACAGTTGGTATCAATAATCACCGATTTAGGCTGATAGAATGCACCAATCATGTTTTTGCCTAGTGGATGGTTAACTGCCGTTTTTCCACCAACAGAAGAGTCCACTTGGGATAACAGCGTGGTTGGAATTTGAATAAAATCCACGCCACGTTGATAACAAGCGGCAGAAAAACCGACTAAATCACCAATTACACCACCACCTAGTGCGATAACCACAACATCACGGGCAAAGCTTCCCTCGAGAAGAAAGCTCATCACTTGGTTAAAGGTATCTAAACTCTTGTATTGCTCTCCATCAGGCAGTTCAAGCAACGAGGCCTGACAACCTAAAGATTGCAACAAAGAAAGAATTTTATCCGCATAGAGAGGAGCTACCGTGACATTGGTAATCACGACCACTTTCTGTCCAGCAGTGAGAGAAGATAGGTGCGCCGAATCTTCAAACAACCCGGCGCCTATTGTGATTGGGTAGCTACGTTCAGCTAAATTGACCGTAATCCGTTCCATGGTTGCACTCCACAATAAAAGAAAGACTTAACTTAGCTTTCTTCTAGCATTTTTACGATCTGGTTGGCTACCACTTTTGCACTTTGATCGTCAGTGCGAACGGTGTAATCCGCGATCTCTTCGTAAAGAGGGTTACGCTCACCAGCCAGTGATTCTAGTACTTCACGTGGATTATCCGTTTGTAGTAACGGACGTTTTTTGTCACGGTTAGTACGAGCTAGCTGTTTCTCGATAGTCGTTTCTAGGTATACCACAATACCACGTGCAGAAAGACGATTGCGGTTTTCGCGGCTTTTCACCGAGCCACCGCCCGTTGCCAAGACGATACCCTGCTCTAGTGTCAGATCATTGATAACCGCTTCTTCACGTTTGCGGAAACCCTCTTCACCTTCAACATCAAATACCCAAGAGATGTCAGCGCCTGTACGCTCTTCAATAACAGTATCAGAATCCAAAAACTCCATGTGGAGTTGTTGAGCTAGGTATCGACCAATTGTGCTTTTGCCAGCGCCCATTGGGCCAACAAGGAAAATATTACGTTTCTCAGCCATGTTTAGCAGTAATTTACAACGTTAATTCAATGACATCGCCACAAGAATAATTCGGATGAACCCCGATTCAATATGCGCTTGTGGCACCAATTCCTCACAGATACTCGTGATAAGACCCGAAATTATCAAGGTATGGTGCCGCTATTGCAACTTTATTTTTAATCTAATTGCTCTGTCACTCGCGATAAATCTCCACCAGCACTACTGCAAGATAACCTTAGGTGTGACAAATATCAGCAATTCACGCTTGCCCACGTTTTCATAGCTACGGCGGAAAAGCGCACCCAATAAGGGTAAATCGCCTAACAGAGGAACCTTATCCGTGGTATTGGTTATGCTGTGTTGGAAAATACCGCCTAACACTACCGTTTCACCATTATTGACCAAGACTTGTGTACCGATGCGCTGAGTATCAATCGCAACCGCTTCCCCAGTACCTGTTTTGACAATTTCGCCAGGTCTATCTTGTGTAACGCTTAAATCCAACACGAGACGATTGTCAGGCGTGATCTGAGGGGTCACTTTCAGGCTAAGCACAGCTTTCTTAAAGGAAACCGTGGTCGCTCCACTGGAGGAAGACTCTAGATAAGGAATCTCTGTACCTTGCTCGATATAAGCAGGCTTCTTATTGGTTGTGATCAAACGAGGGCTAGAAATAATTTCCGCTTTTGATTCGCGTTGCAGTGCTGATAGCTCGAGATCCAACAACAAATCCGACCCCAATTTAGCCACTTGGAAAGCAATACTTGAGGCGTTTGCAGAAGTCGCAGCAAGATTGACATTGAGGAAATCATCAATGGAGTTCGACCCGCCTTCATCACCACTGCCGCCGCTACCTGAGTCACCACTGCCACTCCCACTGCCTGCATTGTAGAGACCAATGGTTGCTAGGTTGTTTTCGATTGAACCGCCGACGGTTGTGCTGCCGTTGATGGAGGTGAACCCCCAACGGACACCAAGCTCATCAAGATTGCCTTCATTCACCGTGACAATGCGCGCTTCAATTTGTACCTGTTTGACTGGGATATCCAACGAATTGATAATTTCTCGAATCACTTCGATGTTTTCGGGTAACTCACGCAACAAAAGAGAGTTTGTCCGTTCATCAATCGCCACACTACCACGCTCTGACAGCATGCTGACCGACTCTTTGCCATTGATCATCTCAGCAATGTCTGACGCTTTAGCAAAGTTGACTTTGATGATTTCCGATTTAAGGGAGCCAAGCTCTTCCGCCAGACGTTCTTTCTCAAGCTGCTGCTTCTCTCGCAAATCCAGTTCATCTTGAGGAGCAATGAGCACAACATTGCCTTCAACACGTTTGTCTAGACCTTTCACTTGAAGAATGATGTCGAGCACTTGCTGCCAAGGTACCCCATCCAATCTCAGCGTCACATTACCAGTGACAGAATCAGACACCACGAGGTTGAAGCCATTGTAGTCTGCGATAAGCTGCAAAACGTTACGCACTGGAATATCTTGGAAGTTGATAGAAATCAGCTTGCCTTCTTTTTCCAACACACTTTGTTCACGGGCTTCTTGCTCCGATTTGATGCGAGAAATTGTCACCTCGAGATAGCGTCCAGAAAGACGATAGTCGTGACGAAATTCACCGCTGACATTCGCAACAAGACGGGTTTTGGACACTTCTCTGAATACTTCGATACTTTCAACCACGGTCGAAAAATCTTTGACATCGAGCAGATAGAGCTGCTCATCTTTAACCGAGGTATTGATCAACTCGATGCTCAATCCTTCTGCCACTGGTTTCAAATCCACCACGGTTGCAGGCGTTGCCAATTCAACGATGATAATCGCATCTTTGGCTGCATTGGTTCTGAAATCGATGCTCTTGAGCGCATTTTCTGCTTCAGATTGTGCGTTTGCAAAAGTGGTAAAGATGCAAACAGACAACAGGCAGACGAATTGGGAAAGCATTCCCGGAAACAATTGGATTTTGTTTTTCATCATCAACTCACAAATCACTAAAATTTCTTGCCTATCTCAATGCCAGTCTGACTTTACGTTGCTGCCAGCAACCTAAACCATCAGGAAGGGTTTCATTGATCAATATGTAAGACGGCGTTACTACGGTCACTTTGCCATTGTTCTGGCCGATAAATTGCCCTGGGTGTACTTTCTCCACTTTGCCTTGAGGGGTCTGTACGAGACCGGCAATGGTATTGCCACTCCCCATCACCCCTTTCAGACGTAATTGGCTAAGTGGATAGCGCTCCAACTTGCCATTTTTAGCCCGCGATGGTGGCTGCCAGCAGTCTTTCTTAACGACAGGTTGAGAGGCAATCACAGCTTCCTTAGGCAACTCAAAAGGACGGCGATTTTCTCGAGCTAAGTAATCAATCGGGATGTACTCACGCTCTGGTTGTAACTTGGCCATTTCTTGACGCGCTTCCGATTCAACTTGGCGGATAAAACCTTCCATCGGTTCGGTATTCGCTCGACAACCCGATAGCAAGATCAGCACAGCGACGAGCGATAAACTACTTCTCATGGACAGCCTCCGACTTGAACTGATAGGTGTTCGCTTTTACTCGGAAGTGCAAGGTGCTGCTTTCCATACTCACTCGATGCCAAGTCACATCGGTAAAACTGATAATGCGAGGCAGGCGAGCAATCGCTTCAGAAAATTCACCGATATCGTGATAATCCCCGGTTAACTCAATATTCAAAGGCAGTTGGTAAAGGAAATCCTTGGTTTGCTTCTCCCCCCAATCAATACGTGTAAACGTGAGCTTACTTTGAATGCCGAGTTCATTGACCGAAGCTAGCATCGTCGCCAACTCTTTCTGCACGGGCAGTTGCTTAAGTAAGAATTCATAGCGCTGAGTCAGTTCATCAAGTTGCGATTGAAGTTGCGGCAATGCCGCCACTTTGGTCGCCTTAATTCGAGCCGAGATTTTCAGCGTTTGCTCTTCTGTGACCATCCTTTGCAACACTTCCGTTTCCGGCTTGAGATAGAACCAATAGCCAAAACCTTGAATGATCAACATCAGCAACACGACAACCACCGCCTGCGGTAAAATCGGCCAATCTGTGATTTCATCGATATCGAGATCTTGCCAACTAGCCATGATTCCCCTCCTTGGCCAACGTATTGGCAGAATCGGCATGTTCATCAAACACAAAAGAGACGGTAAACGTCTGGAAGCTCTTACCAAAACGCTTCTTGTCATGAACAATCGAATGCATTTCCACTTCTTTCAGGAAGGAGGAACGTTCCAAATTATCCAACATGGTGGCGAGTCGAGCGGTACTATCGCTTATACCTGCCAACTCAACGTCGTTGGTGTTCATTTTGATCTTGTCGACATACACCCCCTCTGGGATCAGCTCCGTCATCAAGTTCATAAATGCGGTGGTTTTGTTGCGCTCCGCTTGAAGCGACTCGACAACCTTGAGTCGAGCGAGAATCTGGCTATGCTCTTCCTTGGCAATGTTCATCGCTTGAATACGCTGATCCAACTGTGCGATATAGTGGGTAAGATAATCGAGACGCTCTTGCTGCAAACGTTGTTGGTATGAAAAGTACTGGCCAATGCCCCACTGAACACCGACCGCGATCAAGGCACCTAATGCGACCAGACTGACAAAACGACGTTTATGCTCCTCACGCTTGTTTTCACGCCAAGGTAACAGGTTGATCTTATGCTGCATGGCTATCCTCCAGCCACTGAATGCCACCAATCGCTAATCCCGCGGCGACCGAAAAATGGTGCCAATCAACAATACGGCGCTTTCTTTTCGCCGTTTTTTGCTCAAATAGAGCCAGAGGATTAAGGACTTCACACTCCAAACTCAGCTTTCTCTGCAAAGTTTCACTCAACAACGGCGTAATCGCGCCTTCACCGCAGATCCAAAGGCCATTCACTTTGCTTTGGCTATCCATGGATTGGAACAACTGCAATTGCCGACGAACTCGCTCTGTCAGCTCTTTATTAAAGATGTCGGTTTTCTCATGAGCATCAGGAGAAGTCAGGTCGTCGCCTATCGACGCATTAAGGTGAGACACCCCATAGGCAAATTCTTTAACCAAAGGGGGTTCGTTGCGACGCGACATCACCAAAGAGGTGGTGTCATAACCCACATCCAACAAGCAATAGCTGACTTTGTCCGGATGGCGCTCTGCCGCTAACGTTAAGATGTTGCACAGGCTATGCGCATGTACATCTACCAGCACGGGTTTCAGTCCCACTTCTTCTGCGACACGCACTCGGCTTTCCACCACCTCTTTTTTGGTGGCGTAAACTTGATAGCTATGATTCGTTTTGCTGGTTTCTTCGACCAATTGGACATAATCAATCGATAATTCATCGACAGGAAATGGCGACTGATGTGCAAACGCCTGAAGGATAGCGAACTCTCGTTCTCGACCATCCAACTCCGCATCGATCGATAACATCTTGCTAATCACTGAACTATCGGGTACCGCCAGTGACACCTGATAACGGAAAAGAGGCAACTCCTTCTTCAGTTCTTTCAGGCTATTGACAATTTCTTGATGATTCAGAGTGTGGTTATCTGAGAAAATACCGTCTTTAATGATTATTTCTTTGTACCCCAACAGGGCGTAGTGCTCTCCATAAGGTTTCAGAATGACAGCCTTGAGGCTACGATGACCAATATCAATTCCGGTAACGAACGGTTTACCCATCTCAAAACAGCTCCCATTTTCTTTAGCTCAGAGGTTGTTATTAACCGTCAAATAAGAGTTAATAGCAGCAGAGCTAACTTTTTAGCCTAGAGTACAAGGGTTTGCCGTCATACAGCCTCAACTAAACAGGGATTCTCCGGTGAAGTTCATAAAGCGTTTACTTATATTTGCATTAATTTGCATAATTCTTGGAGTCACAACAATTTTTGGCTTTTATCAGTACGTTAAGCCAGAACTGCCAGATGTGGCGACACTCAAAAATGTTGAGTTACAAACTCCGATGCAGGTGTTTAGCCAAGATGGGAAATTAATTGCGCAATTTGGTGAAAAGCGTCGCATTCCAGTGACCTACGACCAAATTCCTCAATCGCTGATCCACGCACTGATCGCGACTGAAGATAGTCGTTTCTATGATCATTACGGTATCGACCCGATTGGTATCACCCGAGCGGCGTTGGTTGTCGCGATGTCAGGCTCCGCTAAGCAGGGTGCAAGTACCATTACTCAGCAATTGGCACGTAACTTCTTCCTCTCGAATGAGAAGAAGTTAATGCGTAAAGTGAAAGAAATTTTTATTGCCATCCACATTGAGCAACTGCTGAGCAAGCAGGAAATCATGGAGCTTTACGTTAATAAAATTTTCCTTGGTTATCGCTCATACGGTTTTGGGGCGGCAGCGCGCGTCTATTTTGGCAAAGATTTGCAAGCTCTCTCCTTAAGCGAGATTGCGACTTTGGCGGGTATGCCAAAAGCACCATCGACACTGAACCCTATCTATTCGTTAGAACGCGCAACCAATCGTCGTAACGTCGTCTTAATGCGCATGTTGGATGAAAAATACATCACCCAAGAAGAGTATGACGCAGCACGAGCGGAAACATTAATCTCTCAATTCCATGGCGCGGAGATCGAGGTCAGTGCGCCTTATGTGGCTGAGCTCGCGCGAGCATGGATGGTACAGCAGTACGGCGAAGAGAAAGCTTATACGTCAGGAATGAATGTCTACATGACCATCGACTCCAAGCTCCAAGCTGCAGCCAACAAAGCCGCGATTGACAACTTGTTGGCCTACGATGAGCGTCACGGCTACCGTGGTGAAGAAAGTGTTCTGTGGAAAGCAGGTGAAGCCGCTTGGGATGAAGCGAAGATGGACGAGCATCTGAGTAACCAACCGACTTACGGCGAATTGATTCCAGCGATTGTGACCAACGTTGAAGGCAAAAACGCCACCATTTGGGTTAAACGCGAACAAAGCCAAACCATCGCATGGTCAGGCATGAACTGGGCACGCAAGTTCATCACCGATGAACGTCAAGGCAGCGCACCGAACTCAGCCCAAGACATCTTAGCGCCGGGCGAGCAAATTTGGGTCCGCAAAGTAGTGACTACCGATGACAAAGGCGAAAGCCAGGAAAGCTGGCACTTAAGTCAAGTGCCTAACGCCAATACCGCCTTTATCGCCATGAATCCTGATAATGGCGCGGTACTTTCCCTCGTGGGTGGCTTTAACTTTGTTCACAACAAGTTCAACCGTGCCACCATGTCGGTTCGCCAAGTAGGTTCGAGTATCAAACCCTTTATTTACTCGGCGGCGATTGATAAAGGCATGACTCTGGCCACGTTGATCAACGACGCACCAATCAACAAATGGGATGAGAGCCAAGGTACGGCATGGCGCCCTAAGAACTCACCTCCGACTTATATTGGCCCAACCCGTTTACGTATCGGCTTAGCAACGTCGAAAAACGTCATGGCAGTTCGTACTCTGCGAGAAGTGGGACTAGACGAAACTCGTGAATACCTCACTCGCTTTGGGTTTGAACTGGATCAGCTTCCACGTTCAGAAACCATAGCACTTGGTGCCGGTAGTTTAACGCCGATGAAAATGGCACAGGGATTCTCGGTTTTTGCCAATGGAGGCTACTATGTAGAGCCTTATTACATCAGCCATATTGAAGATCCTTATGGCAATGTCGTGTTTGAGTCTCAGCCGCAAACCATCTGTCAGCAAGATTGCACTGTGGCCACGGAGGCCGTTGTAGAGAATGAGAATGGTGAAAGCACCGAGATCACTCAGCCATTTGCCAAGCAAGTGATCAGCGAGCAGAATGCCTTTATCATGCGCGAAATGATGTACAGCAACATCTGGGGTGGCGGTAACTGGCGTGAAGGCACAGGTTGGAATGGCACAGGTTGGCGTGCACAAACGTTGGGCCGACGCGATATCGGCGGTAAAACCGGCACAACCAACGATTCCAAAGACGCTTGGTACAACGGTTATGGCCCTGGTGTGGTCGCGATTTCTTGGGTGGGCTTTGATGACCATAGCCGCACGCTTGGTAAAACCACCACTAACGCCAATTTAGATGGTAAACAAACCTCTGGGGCAGAATCTGGAGCGAAAACGGCATTGCCAGCATGGATTGACTTCATGAAACTGGCGTTAGAGGGCGTGCCTGAACATGAAAAAGTGTTACCCGCGAATATCGTTCGTGTACGCATCGATCGTGAAACAGGGTTATTAACCAACAAGACCGATGACAGCGCTATGTTTGAGTACTTCATTAAAGGGACAGAGCCAACTGAGTATGTTTCTAGCGTCGAAGAAGAAAGCATCTATTCTTCTTCCAGTGATGAAGAAGCACTGTTCTAAGTTAGCCAATCAAACACAAAAAAGGTTGCCACTGGGGGCAACCTTTTTATTTATTGGCGCAACAAACATTACTGTTCTGAGCCGTTGACGAGCAGTTCTTTGATGGTTGCTGCCAACTGCTCAAAACGCGCACGCAGTGGAGAGCCTGGACGATAAACCACCACGATCGTTCGAGAAGGCACCGGATTGACCGCTTTGATATAACACACGCCATCTTTTTGCTTCTCTTTTGGTACCGAGAGCTCCGGCAGCAAGGTAATCCCAGCCCCCGCAGCGACCATATTGCGCAAGGTTTCCAAGCTGGTCGCTTTAAAGCGTTCATCATCACGTGCACCAGCAGCAAAACAAAATCCTAACGCCTGATCGCGAAGGCAATGACCATCCCCAAGCGCCAATACGGTTTTTCCATTGAGCTCTAACATATCCAGTTGTTCGAGTGCAGCCCATTCATGATGGCATGGCACCGCAACACTTAATGGCTCGTTATACACTTCAATCTCTTTAAACGGTTCCGTTTCAGCAACGGATGCCAGTACCAAACAGTCCAACTTGCCATCTTCCAGCTGGCGAACCAATTGCTGAGTCTGCGCTTCGTGCAAAAACAGCTCCAGCTCAGGGAAACGCTCTTTGAGTTGAGGGACAATTTTTGGCAATAAATAAGGCCCTAGCGTTGGAATAAAGCCAATATGCATCGGCCCTGTCATCGCCCCACTTTGGCCACTTGCCATCTCTTTAAAGGTTTTGACCTCTTTGAGAATGCTTTTTGCCTGCTCAACAAGTTGCAAACCAGCATCGGTAAAAAGCACTCTGCGACTGCTACGCTCAAGCAGCGTTGTCCCTATTTCTTCTTCCAGTTTACGAATTTGTCCGCTTAGTGTCGGTTGACTCACGAAACACGCTTCAGCTGCTTTTCTGAAATGTTTATGCTCTGCCAAAGCCACTAGGTATTCGAAATCGCGAATGTTCATACCCACCTCAATAGAATATAGCTATCAAAAACATAACATCAGATTCTAATAACTATCAAAAATTTTCGTCGTGTTTAATGATGAGATGTTTCATCTTCATCTCATTCTCGACGCTAGAACAAAGGAAATTTGCCGCAAGCAAATAACGACCGCCTCACAGCGGTTTTTATTTCATATTGTACTTAAGTTTCCGTACGTTACTTTTATACTATACCTAATAGGCGGCAGGTTTTGTCATGAAACTTTACTCAATTTATCCATGGAATTGACCACATGTCATGTAACGATTGCTCTCAACACTGGTTTTGGAAAAAGATAGGTCGATGCCAGCGCTGCCTCGATCAATTGACCGTGTTGTCCGTTGTATGCTGGATCATTTGGTGGTTCGCATTTAGAGACAACCCCACCTCAATCGAATCAGTTGCCCTGATCGTGGCTGGGTTTGCTTTTAACATTTTGCTCTTTTTGCATTTATGGATGAGGTACGTGATTTTGCCTTGGCAGGCTCGCAAGCTTAGTGAAAAACAGCGTGATAAGCAGAAATAAAAAAACCCCGCTACCAATCTCGGTGTCGGGGTCTTCCTAGATATTTCTAAGAAAAAGCAGTGGTAACTTTATAGACTGCACTGCTTTCTGATAGTTCCCATAAAATACGATCTTTTTTGATCTTTCTTATCAGTCAAATTAAATTCCCAATGAAATCAAACACTATGCAACTTTAATCTGAGAAATAATCTGCTCACTTAAATTAAATTCGAGCGCGACTTCGTCACACGCATGCTGTCTTGGACATTGATCGCAGTCTTTCAAGACTTTTTCAGGAAGCAGCGACTTCGAGGTTTGCACGAAGTTCTGTTTTAGGAAGAACTCAGGGGCACGAGTCAGCACAAACAGCTTTTTGATGGCCATGTCTTTGGCTTTATCAATCAGATATTGAACCACTGCTGTCCCCTGACCCTGTCTCTGCCAGCCAGCTTCGATGCCTAAAGAACGTATCTCTGCCAAACCAGAATCGTAGATGTAAAGGGATGCACACCCCGTCACCAAGCCTTGATGTTCAGACACCGCAAACAAACCAATATCGCGGATAATCTCACTGCGTGTACGTGGTAAATTTTCCCCTAAGTTTGCCCAGTAAGCCACCATGCTCTCTAAGGTTTCAATATCGGTGATGCGCGCAGGACGTACCTTAACTAACGTAGTATCACGTGCTGCAAGGCGCTTGTCCGCTTGTTCAACCGCATACGCCACTTGCTTTGGTGATACCCCTCCTAGCGCACTGCGCTTTTCAAGACACGACTCAATGGTCAGAATTTGGTAAACATCGGCTTCAATCACTGGAGAGAAAGATTGCAGTTGCTCAAGCGATAGTTCTTCAAGCGCACAGCCTTGTGCAATGGCCCCGACCACCGCAACGCCAACAATATGGTGTGCTTCGCGGAATGGAATCCCTTTGGCCACCAAGTAATCGGCCAGCTCCGTCGAGTTGGCGTAACCTTGTTTCGCCGCTTCAAGGGTGCGCTCTCCATTGACTTTAATGCCATCAAAACAAAGCGCGGCCATCTCCATGCAATCATTCCAAGTATCGAGGGCATCGAACAGCCCTTCTTTGTCTTCTTGCATGTCTTTGTTGTACGCCAGTGGTAAGGCTTTTACCGTCATCATCATGCCCGCAAGAGAGCCATACACGCGGCCCGTTTTGCCACGGATCAATTCTAGTGCATCAGGGTTTTTCTTTTGTGGCATCAAGGACGATCCTGAGGTCACCGTATCGGCTAACTCAATAAAGCCCGACTCGCCAGAGTTGTAGAAAATCATGTCTTCCGCAAGACGAGATAAATGCAACATCGAGATCGAGGCGACTGACATCAACTCCATCACATGATCGCGATCAGAAACCGAATCCAGTGAGTTGCGTGTCGCACGACGGAACCCTAAATCCTGTGCCAGTTGCTCACGATCAATCGGATAAGCGGTACCCGCTAACGCTCCCGATCCCAACGGGCAGGTGTCAAGACGAGTCAGTGCATCGCTCAATCTCGAATAGTCACGCTCAAACATTTCCACATAGGCCAAACACCAATGTGCAAACGTCACAGGTTGAGCTCGTTGTAAATGCGTATAACCTGGTAGGACCGTGGCTTGATGCTGTTTCGCCACATTCACCATTTGCGTCTGCAATTTATCCAATCCTAACAGCAACTGATGCCCTTGCTGGCGACACCATAATTTCAGGTCGGTGGCTACTTGGTCATTACGCGAGCGACCAGTATGAAGCTTTTTACCCAGGTCACCCACTTTTCCAATGAGCTGCTGTTCGACCCAAGAATGGATATCTTCCGCATCGGAATGAAGAATTTGATGAGGATCTTCCATCACCTCAAGTTTCAATTCGTTAAGCGCAAACTCCAGTTTTTGCTGCTCTTCTTTGCTCAGCACATTGACTGACAGCAACGCCTTAGACCAAGCAATAGAGCCGACAATGTCTTGCTCGGCCAGTCGGTAATCAAAGCGAAGCGAATCGTTAAAATCTTTGAACCTGGTATCTGCCGCTTGGGTAAATCTTCCGCCCCATAATGCCATTGCGTCTCTCCTGATGACTATTGCTAACCGGTGTAAGTGTGTTGCTCGCCCCTTGCCCATACATGGTAAGGAAGCAGGTATTGTTATGTGCCCACGTTACGATAAACTCGCCAAAAAATAAAGTATAAATTCATTATTTTTACATATTTATTCATGATTATTTTTAAACCTTCCATACAAAAAAGGCTCAGCAGATGCCTGCTGAGCCTTGTAATTGTCAAACAATAATCGTGTTTATTTCTTTTGGTTGTTCAACGCACGAATACGGCTTGAGAGCGAATACAGGCGAATAAAGCCACCAGCATGGCTGTGATCGTACACTTCATCTTCACCAAAGGTGGCAAACTCTTCAGAGTACAAGCTGTTGTCTGAACGCTTCTGCGTCACCGTAGCCATGCCTTTATACAGCTTCACCACGACTTCACCATTGACATCCTGTGCCAACTCATCTGCCGCAGCCATGATCGATTTACGCAGTGGTGTGAACCAGCGACCATCATAGACAAGGTGAGATGCTTTTAAACCCAGTTCTTCACGGAACTCAAAAGACGTTTTGTCCAGCACCAACTGCTCAACCGCACGCAGCGCTTCCATCATGATGGTGCCCCCTGGGGTTTCATAACAACCACGAGACTTCATGCCAACCAGACGGTTTTCTACGATGTCGATACGACCAACACCATGCTTCGCGCCTTTTTCGTTGAGGTAAACCAGTGCGTTGTAAGGTGTCATTTTTTCACCATCCACCGCCACAACTTCACCTTTTTCAACTTGTAGGGTAACGAATTCCGCTTCATTCGGCGCTTGCTCTGGATCGATGGTCCATACCCAGCAATCTTCATTCGGTGCATTCCAGGTACTTTCTAGTACGCCACCCTCAGTAGAGATATGCCACGCATTCGCGTCACGAGAGTAAATTTTGGTCAACGATGCAGCACAAGGAATGTTGCGCTCAGCCAAGTAGTCTAAACACTGCTCACGACTCACAAGATCCCATTCACGCCAAGGTGCGATCACTTTCAGATCAGGGGCCAATGCGGCGAAGGCGCCTTCAAAACGCACTTGGTCATTCCCTTTACCGGTGCAGCCGTGACACAGTGCATCTGCCCCCACTTTACGGGCAATTTCAACTTGTGCTTTGGCAATCACCGGACGCGCCATGGACGTACCCAATAGGTATTTGCCTTCGTAGTAGGCACCCGTTTTCAGCGTTGGGTAGATGTAGTCAGCGACCAATTCTTCTTTAAGATCGACGACATAACATTCTGAAGCGCCTGAAGCTTTGGCTTTCTCTTCGATACCAACCAACTCTTCCTCGCCTTGACCCACATCCGCTACAAAGGCCACCACTTCACAATCGTAGTTCTCTTTTAACCAAGGAATGATCACTGACGTATCCAAACCGCCTGAGTAAGCGACAACCACTTTATTGACATTTAATTTGCTCATTTCCATTCTCCATTTGTCTGGCCTGCACTCGGCGGTCAGTGCCATACGACTTCTTAATTTTGTTGAGTTAACTTTTCATTCAATTAGTTATGCAGGTAAGAACTGGGTACCGATACTTTCTCCGGCAAACAGTTTTTCCAGATTTTCTGGATAGCGCCATGTTGCGACTTCAATCGCACGCCCTAAATCGTTTGCGGCTTCTAAGGCAGCTTGGACTTTGACAATCATGCCATCGGTAATCACTTTGCCTACAATCAAGGCATCGGCTTCTTGTTGATTTAAGCTCTTAATTAAGTGCCCTTTGCCATCAAGCACCCCACTCACATCAGACAGAAGAACCAGTTGTGCGTCTAATGCCCCAGCCACCGCAACGGAGGCTTGATCGGCGTTGACGTTCATGAGCTGCCCCTGCGCTGTTAAACCAATTGAGCTGATGATCGGTAAGGCGCCTGCGTTCAAAATCGTTTGCAACAGGCTTGAATCTCCTGGCGTCGCTTTGCCCACCGCTCCGAGCTCTGGATCCAACTCTTCAACCTGACATAAACCACCGTCGGCAAGGCTTAATCCAATGGCATTCAGACCATCCGCCATTGCTTGTCCTTGCAGCAATTTGTTCGCAGTCCCTGCGAGCGCGCCTGCAATCAGCGGAATTTGATCGTAAGGTGTTACACGTAAACCGTTTTTCTTCACTGTCGGAAGTTGTAAATTTTCCATCAGCTCATCCACTAGGTAACCGCCACCGTGCACAATCACAATTTGTCGTTGCTCTTTTTGTTGATAGCTCGCGATGGCTCCAAATAGTTGACTCAAGGTTTGGCTGCACGATAGCGCCGCACCACCTAGTTTGATTACAAGAGGATTTAAGCTTGGTTGTGTCATCTTCTTTTCCTTACCCAAAGCGTTACAGCAAGGCTGTTAGTGGTGAAAAACCGTAGTGAATATTTAGGCACTGCATCGCTTGGCTCGATGCCCCTTTCAATAGGTTATCGATGGCCGAAATCACGATAATGTGCTGACCTTGAACCTTCCAGCCAAGATCGCAGAATGGGGTAAATTCGACATCCTGAATGCGTGGGATAACATCCCCTTTAAGGCGCACCGCAGGTTTTCTATCATAGGCTTGCGCAAAAGCGTGCGCGACTTGTTCTTTCGTCACACCATCCTGCAACTTCATAGTAATCGTCGCCAAAATGCCACGTTTGAAGTTGCCAAGGTGAGGCGTGAAGATCACATCACAACCAAGATGGTGAACGATTTCCGGTTGGTGTCTGTGATTAAAAATGCCATAAGGTTGTAAGCTGACTTCACAAAAACTGCTTGTCATCGACGCTTTGCGACCTGCACCAGAAACACCGCTGGTTGCATTAATCACCGGCCATTGATTGGTATCCACTAACTGAGAGGCCAACAACGGCTTAATCGCCAACTGTGCCGCTGTGGTGTAACACCCTGCGACCGCCACCAATTGACTGGCTTTAATGGCTTCTTCATTCCACTCAGCCAAACCATATGCCGCTTTGTCCAACCACTCACTGTGCTGGTGTGCAAAACCGTAAAACTGAGTATAGAAATCATCGCCTTTCACACGGAATGCACCTGAGAGATCAAACACCTGACAACCTTGCTGCAAAAAGAGCGGAGCAAGGTCATGGCTGACTTCATGTGCCGTCGCCAAAAAAATCACATCAGAGTCTTGGGCTACCCCGAGCGGATCCGTTAGCGGCAACACGGGCATTTCAATCACACCCGCGAGTTTGCCATGCAGTTGAGAAATACACTTGCTGGCATCACTGCTATTGGCGGATACATACAAACCTGCTAGCGTGAGCTCAGGGTGTTTCTCTACCATCAGTGCCAACTCAGCGCCTGTGTAACCGCTGGCACCTATGATTGTGGTTTTTAACATCTCAGTACATCCGTAAACTTAGAAAGTGTAAAAGTGACTATTCATATTTAAAATTTGCTTTATATTGATTTTTTATTCATTAAATATGAGTTAATATGTGTTTTACCTTTTTGTTACCCAACTGTCAACAGGGGAAGTGAATAATCTATGCAATTACCGAGTTTTCTTGATGTTTACCGTGGCTTAATTTCCACCTCATCCATCAGCTCTAGCGACCCAAGTTGGGACCAAGGCAACCAAGCGGTGATCGAAAAGCTCTCCGACTGGTTTGCCGCGTTGGGCTTTGATGTGGATGTAACCGAAGTCGAACCAGGTAAATACAATTTATTGGCACAGAAAGGTCAGGGAGAGGGCGGACTACTGCTGGCAGGACACAGTGATACGGTGCCTTTTGATCAAGGCCGCTGGAGCTTTGACCCTCACCAACTCACTGAGAAAGACAACAAGTTCTATGGTTTGGGCACCGCCGACATGAAAGGCTTTTTTGCTTTTATTTATGAAGCCGCCAAGCGCATGGATTGGAAAGGACAAAATAAACCCCTTTATGTGCTGGCGACGTGCGATGAAGAGACCACCATGCTCGGTGCGCGTCACTTTAGTGCACATACTCCTTTTAAACCGGACTACTGCATCATTGGTGAGCCAACGAGTTTAGTACCCGTACGTGGACACAAAGGCCATGTCGCCAATGTCGTGCGAGTCACAGGGAAATCGGGCCACTCTTCTGATCCATCATTAGGGGTCAATGCCATCGAGATCATGCATGAAGTACTGTTCGCGCTGATGCAACTGCGTGATACGTTAATCAAGCAGTATCATAATCCAGGGTTTGCAATCCCTTCTCCAACACTGAATCTTGGTCATATTCATGGGGGCGATAGTGCCAACCGCATCTGCAGTTGCTGTGAATTGCATTATGACGTAAGGCCTCTTCCTGGCATTAGTCTCGACGGTTTGGATAATCTGCTGCGTGGGGCACTAAAAGAGGTTGAAGCAAAATGGCCGGGGCGGATTGAGATCGTGCCGCTGCACGATCCGATCCCAGGCTACGAGTGCCAACATGATCATCCCTTTATTCATGGCATCGAAGATCTCTGTGGTACACCATCACAAACCGTGAACTACTGTACCGAAGCGCCATTTTTGCAGCAGCTCTGCCCCACGCTGGTGCTGGGTCCGGGCTCTATCGACCAAGCTCACCAACCCGATGAATTTCTGGCGTTTGACTTTATCGACCCGACAATTGATGTGCTCAGTAAAGCAATGCGCAAATACTGTTTTTAGTTACATGTCGGCAGAGTTGCTTAAAGCGACTCTGCCTTATAAATTGTAATAAATTTTCAATATCGTTTATTTACAAAGCAATACTTTGCTTTAAGTCAGAACAGCGAGCGAATATTTGCAAACTTAGTCTGCTTTATTTGACTAAATATATTAAATTTCGCTAGATTGGTGGCTTAACAAGGAACAATGGATGTAATTTTTTTACGAGGCAGGATGACAATGAACGAGAAATACGCCGCGCTCAAGAGTAATGTCAGCATGTTGGGGCACTTATTGGGTAACACCATTCAAGAAGCCCACGGTGACGAAATCTTAGAGAAAGTGGAGACCATTCGTAAGCTCTCCAAATCTGCCCGCGCAGGCAATCAGGCTGATCGTAACAACCTGATTGAAGAAATCAAAAGCCTGCCAGATGAGCAACTCACTCCGGTGGCTCGCGCTTTTAACCAATTTCTGAATTTGACCAACATTGCCGAGCAATACCACACCATCTCTCGCCATTGCGATGCACACGTGTGTGAGCCGGATGCGATCAATACGCTGTTTGCCAAGCTTGGTCAAAACGGCATCAATAAACTCGATACCGCCCAAGCGATTCGTGAATTGAACATTGAGTTGGTTCTGACTGCGCACCCAACTGAAATCACGCGCCGCACCATGATCAATAAACTGGTCAAAATCAACGAGTGTCTGTCTAAGTTGGAGCTGAGCGATCTCTCTTACAAAGAGCGCCACAAGACAGAAAAACGCCTCGAGCAACTTATCGCACAAAGCTGGCACTCAGACGTGATTCGCAAGCAGCGCCCAACGCCACTCGATGAAGCGAAGTGGGGGTTTGCCGTGGTGGAAAATTCACTCTGGGAAGCGGTGCCAGATTTCCTACGTGAACTCGATGAAAAGCTCAAAGACTATCTAGACCAAGGCTTGCCAATCGATGCTCGCCCTGTTCACTTCTCATCTTGGATGGGCGGTGACCGAGATGGCAACCCATTTGTGACCCATACTGTGACACGTGAAGTGTTACTCCTCTCGCGCTGGAAAGCGGCGGATCTTTACCTCAAAGACATCAATGAGTTGATCAGCGAGCTGTCAATGACCAAGTGCAACGACACCGTTCGTCAATTGGCAGGGGAAGATGAACACGAGCCTTACCGCGCCATCTTGAAACAACTGCGCACGCTGCTGAGTGATACCAAAGAGATCCTGGATGCGAAAATTAACGGCCAGAAGCTGGCGGTAAAAGCGCCACTGCAAAGCGTTGAGCAACTTTGGGATCCTCTTTTTGCCTGTTATCAGTCACTACGTGAATGTGGCATGAGCATGATCGCAGAAGGCTCACTGCTCGATACACTGCGTCGCGTCAAAGCGTTTGGTGTACATCTTGTTCGCCTAGACATTCGCCAAGAAAGCACCCGTCATGCTGATGTCCTTTCAGAGCTGACACGTTACTTAGGCATTGGTGATTACAATCACTGGATCGAACAAGACAAAATCGCTTTCTTGACCAATGAATTGTCATCGAAGCGCCCTCTACTACCGCGTGATTGGCAACCTTCAGAGCCAGTCAAAGAAGTGCTCGATACGTGCAAAATCATTGCCGCGCAATCTCGTGAAGCGTTTGGGGCTTACGTCATCTCGATGGCCAAAACAGCCTCTGATGTACTCGCTGTGCACCTATTGCTGCAAGAATCAGGCTGCCCTTATCGCATGGATGTTTGCCCACTGTTTGAAACACTCGACGATTTAAACAACGCCGAAGCGGTGATCAAACAACTGATGAGCATTGACCTCTATCGTGGCTTTATTCAAAACCATCAAATGGTGATGATCGGCTATTCCGACTCAGCAAAAGACGCCGGCGTAATGGCGGCAGGCTGGGCTCAATACCACGCGATGGAAGCCTTAGTGAACGTCGCTGAACAAGAAGGCATTGAGCTGACCTTATTCCATGGCCGTGGCGGTACCATTGGTCGTGGCGGTGCGCCAGCTCATGCAGCGCTGCTATCTCAACCACCAAAGAGCTTGAAAGGCGGCCTACGCGTAACCGAACAAGGTGAGATGATTCGCTTCAAACTCGGTTTGCCTGATGTGGCAGTTAACAGCTTCAACATGTACGCCAGTGCGATCCTTGAGGCCAACTTGCTGCCACCACCAGAGCCAAAACAAGAGTGGCGCGATCTGATGGAAGTGCTGTCGCAAGTAAGCTGTGAAGCCTACCGAAGTGTGGTTCGTGGTGAGCCAGACTTTGTCCCTTACTTCCGCCAAGCAACACCTGAGCTGGAGTTGGGTAAACTGCCACTAGGCTCTCGTCCTGCTAAGCGTAACCCAAATGGTGGTGTGGAAAGCCTACGTGCGATTCCTTGGATTTTCTCTTGGAGCCAAAACCGCTTGCTATTGCCTGCGTGGTTAGGCGCTGGTGAAGCGATTCAGTACTCGATTGACAAAGGCCATCAAGCGCTTTTAGAAGAAATGTGCCGTGAATGGCCATTTTTCTCCACGCGTTTGGGCATGCTTGAGATGGTGTACCTCAAGTGTAACAGTGAGATTTCTCGTTACTATGATGAACGTCTCGCTGACAAATCGCTGCTACCTCTTGGTGATCGCTTACGTGATCAGCTACAAAGCGACATCAAAGCGGTGCTTAACGTAGAAAACAACGAGAACTTGATGCAAAGCGATCCTTGGGGTCAAGAGTCTATTCGACTACGTAATATCTACATCGAACCGTTAAACATGCTTCAAGCAGAATTGCTTTACCGCACTCGTCAAGCTGGCGTGGTATCGGAAGAGCTTGAAGAAGCGTTGATGGTGACCATCGCGGGTATCGCCGCTGGTATGCGTAACACCGGTTAAGTTCATTGAGACGTAAAAGAGCTGGCGACTTACGCCAGCTCTTTTTGTTTCAGAGCCCATCCTTGCCCCCTACTCTTCAATGGCCTCATACCATTTTTCATCTTGTCACTGATATTCTCTCCCCACATATCTCAATGAGAGGAAAGCATCATCAGGCGTTTCAAGGACTCATTTCAGCCACGATTCGTTCTTGCTGGCATTTTATAAAAATTACTCATTCTGTGCTCCAGATCACCATCATTATGTAAGCACAACAACAAAAAACCAGAACATCAAGCTACATTAAAAACCAAATGACGCACATTAAAAGCACTTTATTCTACAAAATATCACTACTGAGCATTTTGTTAGTTTTTTGGGTAATATTGTCCTGCTATTCCACTTTATGCTTATTATTTAGATATACTACTCATCCGCTGCGGATCACACATCAAATATTATTTCCGTAGTCTGATGGAATCGCTCCATCCACCCTAGGTGATAAACGGCTTTAAAGGTGACAGGACCAACATTGTTGGTGCTGACTGCATATAAACAAATTGCATCAACAAGAATGTAAACGCCGTGCAGGCAGCTTGTTCATAAGTTTATTGACCATTTGGATTGAAGACATGTCATTACCACACGTAATTCTAACCGTTTTAAGCACTCGCGATGCGACCGGTTACGATATCACTAAAGAATTCTCCGCTTCTATCGGCTACTTTTGGAAAGCAAGTCACCAACAGGTGTACCGTGAGCTGAATAAAATGGCAGAGAAAGAGCTGGTAACTTGTGTATTGGAACCGCAAGAAGGCAAGCCGGATCGCAAAGTTTATTCAATTACCGACGCTGGACGCTCAGCATTAGGTGAGTGGTTTGATCAACCGACAGCCCACCCAACTGTACGCGACGAGTTTTCAGCAAAACTGATGGCTTGCTCAGTACAACCCTCTACACCTTACCGCGCTCAGCTTGCTGAGTTAGTAGAAGAGTCTCGCAAGCTTGTCTCACACTACAAAGAAATTGAAGCCGCGTACTACGCGACACCATCGACACTGGATAAGCAAGGCCGCCTAGAGCGCCTCACCTTACGCCGTAATTTAATGATGCGTGAAGCTTGGGTACGCTGGGCAGAAGAAGTGTTAGCCGAACTGGATATCCTCGGCTAATCCACCAGCCACATACGCTAGGCAATATGGCGGTGATGATTTGAAATAGCAAAACGGCTCCTGATAAGGGAGCCGTTTTTATATGAGGGAGAGATGGAAAGTCAACTTATGCTTTCTTTGGACGAACCCCTAAGGTATGACAAAGCGCGTAAGTCATTTCTGCACGGTTTAGGGTATAGAAATGGAAATCTTTCACGCCTTCACGGCTTAGGATACGAACCATATCAATGGCCTGACTTGCACCCACAAGCTGACGCGTCACAGGATCATCATCTAAGCCTTCAAACTGCTTTGCCATCCAACCAGGCACTTTAACGTTATTCTGCGCAGCAAAGCGAGAAGCTTGCTTGAAGTTAGAAACTGGGAGAATGCCAGGGACAATTTCAACGTCAATGCCTGCCGCCACACAGCGATCGCGGAAACGTAAGTAACTTTCTACATCAAAAAAGAACTGTGTGATTGCACGGTTTACTCCGGCATCCACTTTACGTTTTAGATTGAGCAAATCCGCTTGAGCGCTTTTCGCTTCTGGGTGCACTTCTGGAAACGCTGCCACTGAAATATCAAAATCGTGCAATGACTTAAGTAGCGTCACCAAATCCGACGCATACATATCTGGCGCACCACCACCAGGAGGAATATCACCTCGCAGTGCCACGATATTTTTAATGCCATTCGCCCAATAGTCGTTGGCAATATTGATCAACTCTTCACGGCTGGCATCAATACAGGTTAAGTGTGGAGCAGCAACTAAGCCCGTCTGCGCTTTGATCTCTTTAATGATTGAGTGTGTGCGATCACGCTCACCTGAATTCGCACCATAAGTCACAGAAACAAACTTAGGCTGCAGTGTTTTTAAACGATGCACCGAATTCCACAACGTTTCTTCCATTTGCGGCGTACTTGGCGGAAAAAACTCAAAGGAAACGTTGATATTGTCTGATAACTCAGCGATATTCTGATTTAAAGCGTCGATATGACTAGCGTGCGTGTATCCCATCTTCCTCTCCCTGTGACCCTTCGCCACAAAATAAATCTCAATCCTTAAATCGACGTTTAGACGTCTATATGTCCACAGAATGTATTGAATACGATTTAATGTCAACCTTGTGATTATGAATTTTTCTCAAGTTCATAATGAGCATAGTTCAAGTAGAAGAAAGGGACCGCTTGGGTCCCTATCAAATCATCCGTCTTCTCTTAGAACAAGCCAGCTAAGCGATTGAGATCAGACTGAATTGCGCCAGCAGTCACTTCACGCCCAGCCCCCGGGCCTCGAATCACTAAAGGATTATCACGATACCATTTACTCTCAATGGCAAAGATATTGTCACACGGCAACAAGTTCGCCAAAGCATGCTCTCTTTGTAGCGCTTCAACACTGACACGAGCTTTACCATTTTTTTCTAGACGAGCAACATAGCGTAGCACCTGATCTTGACGCTGCGCCTTAGTTAGACGCTCTTGCAAACGCTCACTCAATAAGTGGGCTTGGTCAAAGAAATCGTCAAGAGACAGCTCTTTAAGCTCTTCAGGCACCAAAGATTCCACTTTCACGTTTTCAGGCTCAATGTCTAGGCCTGATTCGCGAGCCAAGATCACCAGCTTACGCATCACATCTGATCCATCTAAATCGCTGCGAGGATCCGGTTCAGTGAGCCCTTGCTGCCAAGCTAAATCAACCAGCTCTGCAAACGGTACTGAACCATCAAACTGCTGGAACAGCCAAGAGAGCGTGCCAGAGAAGATGCCAGAAAGTGCCACGATTTCATCACCACTTTCGCGTAAATCTCTCACCGTGTGATTAATCGGTAAGCCAGCACCCACAGTTGCGTTATACAACCAATGACGGCCAATTTTGCTGAAGGCATCTTGCACTTGGTAGTAGTAATCGCTGCTCGCTGAGCCCGCAATTTTATTCGCGGAAATGAGGTGCATACCTTGATGGGCAATATCCAAATATTGCGCTGCCAACTCGCGGCTGGCCGTGACATCCAACACCACCACTTCGTCATAGTCTTGGATTGAACTCAATCGTTGTAACCAATTGGCCCCATCATTCGGTACCGAGTCATCATCAAAATGCGCGTGTACTGCTGCGGCATCTAAACCTTGTTCATTGAACAGATAAGTTTGGCTATCCACCACGGCCACCAACTCAAAGTTCATACCATGGCGTTTTTCCAACTCATTTTTCTGCTGCGCAAACAGAGATAACCAACTGGATCCGATATTACCTTTACCACACAGGGCCAATGCCACACGCTTCTGGGCTTGAAATAGTTGGGTATGGATCGCTTTCACCAGTACCGGAATATCGACTCGGCGCATCACCGCAACCAAACTCAATCCTGATTCAGCTTCAGAAATGAATTCCACAGGAGAGTGTTTCAGTTGTTGGTAGAAACCAAAACAATGGCTGGCATTGTTCGTGACTCCAGCCCCGACAGCGGCGACCAGCGAAAAACCCTCTTTCAGCTTGATCTCGGCGGCCAAACCCAACTCTTGCAGATGTGCCAAAGCGCCACCAGCAATTTCTGTGGTATACGCTAAGCGCAGCTTAAATTGATCTTTTTGTGCTTCAAACGCCAATGGTTCCAACTGCGCGCGTTTGAGTGCACGCAATACCTCTTGCTGCTGGCGATCAAAGTCATGACCGGCAGAGAAGTTCAACTGCACTAACATAACATCATCAAGCGAGGTGATAATTTTGGCACCGCGCCCAGACGCCAACACGCGTTCAATACGGGTAGAACCTGACTCAGGCGTGTAACTGCAGCGCAGATTAAGCTCGGTGGCACTTTGTGCCACTGGCTGTAATGTTCGGCTATGTAGGACTGGAGCGGCTAAGCGTGCAAGTTCACTGGCTTCATCCAAACGCAGTAACGGCAGCAAACAAGCGTCACTGACCAAACGAGGGTCGGCGCTGTACACCCCAGCCACATCACTCCAAATCGTCACTCTAGCCACTTCCGCCAGCGCACCAATCACGGTAGCAGAGTAGTCAGAGCCATTGCGCCCTAATAAGACCGTTTCGCCGGCTTGGTTTTGCGCCATAAAGCCGGTGATCACCACACGGCGATGTGAGTGCTGCGCCAACACTTCTTTAATCAGAGGATAAGAACGAGCTCGATCCACTTCAGGTTGGGTGCCTGTTTCAGCCCGTAAAAACGCACGCGCGTCCTGAGCCACCGCAGCCAGATCATGTTGGTTCAACAACGCAGCCAGTAGACGCGACGACCACACTTCTCCATGGCCTAAGATCGCTGCTTTTTGCGCGGTTGTGAGTGGTGCGGAGAGCTCGGCCAACGTGCTGAACTCATCAGCAAGTTGATCAAGCAGCTCGCTACGCTGGTTCGGCGCGATCAGTGCTTCCACCAAGCCGGTTTGATATTGGCGCAAAGCTTGCAATGCTTCGTGAGCCAAACGGCCGTCCTTCTCCAGCGCCTCACTAAATTCAATTAAGCGGTTGGTGGTTTTGCCCGCTGCCGACACCACCACTAAATCGTTGTCACCCGAGTACTCTTTGAGGATGTTCACCACACGACGATAGCAATCCGGATCCGCAAGGCTGCTTCCACCAAATTTGTGCAGTTGTCGAACTTGACTCATTAACAGCTCTCCTTCGCTTGTTGAAAGGCCTGCTTGAGGTCGGCAATCAGATCTTGCGCATCTTCCAGCCCCACGGATAAACGCAATAACTGTTGCGTGACGCCTGCTTCTGCGAGCGCTTCCTCTCCCATCGCACGATGAGTCATGGAAGCAGGATGACAAACCAAACTTTCGACACCACCAAGTGACTCCGCTAATGAAAATAAATCTAGCGCTTTCACAAACACTTTCAATTGCTCGAAGCTGCCAGCAAATTCAAAGCTCAACATCGAGCCAAAGCCCGATTGCTGCTTTTTAGCAACCTCATGGCCGGGATGCGCTGGCAAACTCGGGTGATAAATGGTGCCGACTAACTCTTGAGTTTGCAGATAAGAGAGGATTTGTTGCGAACTTTCTTCATGCACGCGCATACGTGCCCCCAAGGTGCGGATGCCACGCAGCGTCATATAGCTGTCAAATGGCGTGCCGGTTGCACCAAGGCAGTTCCCCCACCATGCTAGCTCTGTTGCGTGCTCTTCGGTTTTGGTGATCACCACACCGCCAATCACATCAGAATGCCCATTGATGTACTTGGTTGTCGAGTGAATCACAAAGTCAGCCCCCAGCTCCAAAGGCTTTTGGTACACTGGTGTCAAAAAGGTGTTATCGACCGCCACCAACGCACCCACTTTATGGGCTTTCTCACACACTTCCGCGATGTCCACCACACGCACGAGCGGGTTGGAAGGTGTTTCAAGCAACACCAGCTTAGGGTTAAGCGCTAACGCCGCATCCAGTGCAGCACTGTCGGATTGGTCGACAAAGCGGACTTTAAAATCCCCTTTCTTCGCTCGAGTATTGAAAAGACGGTAGGTACCGCCATAACAATCATGAGGGGCTACAATAAGATCGTCAGGACTTAAAAAAGCAGAAACCCACAAGTTGAGTGCCGATGTCCCGCAGTTTGTAACCACCGCGCCTTTACCAGACTCAAGCTCAAACAACGCTTGCTCTAGTAGGCCACGATTGGGGTTGCCTGAGCGGGTATAGTCGTATTTAGGCACTTCACCAAAGGCAGAGAAACCATAGTTCGTCGACAAATAGATCGGTGGCACAACGGCACGGTATTGAGTATCGGATTCGATGCCCGTTCTAACGGCAATCGTAGCTGGCTTGTGGTGACTCATGATGTTTCCTTTCTGCGAAGATGAATTCTTAATAAGAATGCGCTACTGTTATCGGACGCCTTCCTCTCCATTAATAGTTGTCACTTTAACCATCAAAATTTAAGACGTCAACACTTCTAGACGTCTATATGTCTTTGCTTATGGCGGTAAATCCAGCTAAAATCTCCGCTTACAATTTTTATTAACCGATTATTACTCTGAAGGTGCGCAATGGCTGACTGGAATGGCGAATACATAAGTCCATACGCAGAGCATGGAAAGAAAAGCGAGCAAGTAAAAAAAATTACCGTTTCTATCCCGCTTAAAGTACTAAAAGTTCTGACGGATGAACGTACTCGTCGTCAAATTAACAACCTACGCCACGCAACAAATAGTGAGTTGTTGTGTGAGGCATTCCTGCATGCGTACACAGGCCAGCCACTGCCGACGGATGAAGATCTCAGAAAGGATCGCCCGGATGATATCCCAACAGAAGCCAAAGAATTAATGACGGCGATGGGTATCGAATTTGAAGCGTATGACGACTAAACCTCGTTAGCTTTACCACACCGGGGGAAAGTGGTATCTGATCAAAAACGGGACGCTTAAAGCGTCCCGTTTGTTTAGGCTATGATTTACTCGGCCATGTAGTTTTCTGGCATTGGAATACGAGCAACACCGGTATCAACGGCCGCCTGAGCAACGGCTTTCGCCACGCGAGGCAACAAACGTGAATCCATTGGTTTTGGAATAATGTATTGCGGACCAAAGCTCAGCGATTCAACACCTGCCGCTTTCAATACCGCTTCTGGCACTGGCTCTTTCGCCAATTGACGAATCGCTTCAACCGCTGCCAACTTCATTTCATCATTGATTTCACTCGCACGAACATCCAGTGCACCACGGAAAATGAATGGGAAGCACAACACGTTGTTCACTTGGTTTGGATAGTCGCTGCGTCCTGTACCCATAATAAGATCGCTGCGCACTTCATGCGCCAACTCTGGCTTGATCTCTGGATCAGGGTTTGAACACGCAAACACAACCGGTTTATCCGCCATCAGCTTCAGCGCTTCTGCTGGCATTAGGTTTGGACCAGACACGCCAAGGAAGAGATCCGCACCGCTGATCACATCTTCTAGTGTGCGCTTGTCTGTATTGTTGGCAAACAGTTGCTTGTATTCGTTGAGATCATCACGACGTGTGTGAATCACACCTTTACGATCCAGCATGTAGATCTTTTCACGCATCGCGCCACATTTGATCAACAGCTCCATACACGCCACCGCAGCAGCCCCAGCGCCAAGACAAACGATAATACACTCGTTCAACTTTTTACCCTGCAACTCAATCGCATTCAGCATACCAGCGGCAGTCACGATCGCCGTACCGTGTTGGTCATCATGGAAGACGGGTACATCGCAACGCTCAATCAGACGTTTTTCAATTTCAAAACAATCCGGGGCTTTGATGTCTTCTAGGTTGATACCACCAAAGGTATCTGCAATGTTCGCTACCGTATCCACAAATTCGTCGATGGTGCGATGCTTCACTTCGATATCGATAGAATCAAGACCAGCAAAACGCTTAAACAGCAGCGCCTTCCCTTCCATTACTGGCTTTGATGCCAAAGGACCTAAATTACCTAGGCCCAAAATAGCCGTACCGTTAGAGATAACGGCCACCATATTTCCCTTTGAGGTGTACTTGTAAACGTTGTCTGGGTTTTGTGCGATTTCGCGAACCGGCTCTGCGACACCTGGACTGTAAGCTAAAGCAAGATCTTTAGCGGTTTCCGCAGGTTTGGTTAGAGCGACGGCAATTTTACCCGCCGTTGGCAAAGCATGATAATCAAGAGCTTGTTGGCGAAGTACTTCTTCAGGGGTCATTTGCTGGCTATTGTCATCGGACATAAATGGTTATTCTCTTTTTGCGTGTACGGTAAAGGGGGGAACACTTTAGCTTGAACAAAAACTCTGCCTTTTTGTTCAATTTAGAGAGAAATTCTAATTGATATAAGTCAATCTTCCTAGCCAAGATTGCGAGGCAAATCTATAAAAATTGTGAATAAGATAGAAGTAAGACCAGATGGCATAAGGGAGGGAGCTTGAGAGAAAGCGTCACCTAGACGCTGAATGCAAAAAAGGCCGCATAAGCGACCTTTTTTCTCAAACAGCAATAGCTAACGCTATTATTTCTTACCGCTTGATAGAGCACCGAAACGCTTGTTGAAGCGATCAACACGGCCGCCTGTATCAACGATACGTTGCTTACCAGTGTAGAATGGGTGGCACTTGTCACATACGTCTAGGTGGATAGATTCTTTATCTAGAGTAGAGTTGAAAACGAAAGAGTTGCCGCAAGAACAAGTTGCGTTTACTGCTTTGTATTCTGGATGGATACCAGCTTTCATGGGATAACCTCAAATAGTAGGCCGTGTCGCTATACGAGTCTTTGCCGCACACCACACGCAGTTAAAAATAAAACTCAGATACCGCTAAAATAGAATTAAAGCCATATCTTAAGGCGCGATATAGTAATGAATCGTCTCTTTCGAATCAACCTATTTCCGCGATTTTCCGCTAGTTTTTTATACAGTTTTCCTCTCTCTGTTCGAGCATGCCCTTTTCTCGTATTTCTACCTCGCTTCCATTAGACTGTAAGTCATTATTTTTGCCATGAAACACCACGTTATGCGTCCATCCATTGCTCGTGTTGCGCTGCCAGTGCCACTCGATAAACAATTTGATTATCTCGTTCCTGGACACCTTTTTCCGATCATTGGTGGTCGCGTGAGTGTGCCGTTTGGACGACAAACCTTGATTGGCATTGTCACCGCTTTAGTTCAAGAATCAGACTTTCCACGCGAGCAACTTAAACCCCTTAAAGCGGTGTTGGATCATCGTTCTATTTGGCCCGATTCCGTCTACAGTTTATTACTTTGGTGTAGCCAGTTTTACCAATATCCCCTTGGTGAAACACTGCATAACGCCCTCCCTGCAGCACTAAGAAAAGGTAAAGCGGCTGACTTTGCGACTCTACAAGAATGGCAGTTGACCGAGTTAGGCAAAAACCAGTTGATGCAAGGGCTAAACAGTCGCGCGATAAAGCAAGCGAAAGTATTGAATATGCTTGCTAATGGCCCTCTGCCTCACCAGGCCTTTCTAGATGAGGAAGTGGCATCCACAACCTTACGCACCTTGGAAGAAAAAGGCTGGATCACCTGTGAAGAAAAAACGCCACAGTTAACTCGTTGGGGGAATCCGATTGAACATCCCGTCGATAAGCCGAAACTCAACCAAGAGCAAGCCATTGCCATTGCCACCGTAAACAGCCAGACAGACTTTGGCTGTTATTTGTTGGAAGGGGTCACAGGCTCAGGCAAAACCGAAGTTTATCTCAACTTGATCAAACCCATTTTGGAACAAGGTAAACAGGCCCTGGTGTTGGTCCCTGAAATTGGTTTAACACCACAAACCATCAATCGTTTTCGTCAACGGTTTGATGTGCCAGTCGCCGTCATCCATTCTGGTCTTAATGATACTGAACGTCTCAACGCTTGGCTTTCCGCACGAGACAAAGCGGCGGGCATTGTCATTGGTACACGCTCTGCACTACTGATCCCATTTGCCCAGCTAGGGATCATCATTGTCGATGAAGAGCACGACGCTTCATACAAACAACAAGATAGCCTGCGTTACCATGCTCGCGATGTGGCTGTGATGCGAGCGGCAAAAGAAGGCATTCCAATTGTTCTCGGTTCAGCCACGCCCGCGTTAGAAACCTTACACAACGCACTTACGGGCAAATATCATCATCTCTCGCTGACCCAACGAGCAGGAATGGCCGTGCCAACCACCAATAAAGTGCTGGATGTCAAAGGGCTCTATCTGGAAAGTGGCCTCTCAGCGCCACTCATTGCTGAAATGCGTCGTCATTTAAAAGCGGGCAATCAGGTGATGCTATTTCTCAATCGTCGAGGCTTCTCCCCTGCGTTAATGTGCCATGAATGTGGTTGGATTGCCGAGTGCAAACGCTGCGATGCCTATTACACTTATCACCAGTACAGCAATGAAATCCGCTGTCACCACTGTGGCTCTCAACAACCTATTATTCACCAGTGCCAAGGTTGTGGCTCTACACAACTGGTGACAGTTGGTGTCGGCACTGAGCAACTGGAAAACCAGTTGACGACCCTGTTTCCTGACTACAAAGCAATTCGCATCGACCGCGATAGCACACGACGCAAAGGTAGCCTCGAAAGCGCTTTAGAAGCCATTCGCAAAGGGGAATACCAAATTTTAATTGGCACGCAAATGCTGGCTAAAGGCCATCATTTCCCAGACGTGACGTTAGTGGCACTATTGGATGTTGATGGGTCATTATACAGCAGTGACTTCCGAGCGTCCGAGCGATTGGCTCAGTTGTTTATTCAAGTCGCGGGACGAGCAGGGCGTGCCAGCAAACCTGGCGAAGTGATCTTACAAACCCATCATCCAGAACACACTTTGCTCAAAGCTCTGTTGACCAAGGATTACCGGCACTTTGCGCAGTCTGCACTGGAAGAACGGAAAATTGCCCAACTTCCCCCGTTTAGTTTTCTAACGCTATTTCGCGCAGAAGCCAATCACAGTGAAATCGTCGAAACATTCTTGCGCCAAGTGCGTATGACTCTCGAGTCTCATCCCTTGTTTGATCACAGTTGTCTCGTGCTCGGCCCAACACCCGCCCCACTAGCCAAACGTGCGGGCAAATACCGCTGGCAGCTTCTGCTTCAAACTCAACATCGTTCCTTGATGCAGAAAATACTCTCGAGCACGAAACCTGCTATCGATTTGTTACCAGATGCAAAAAAAGTACGTTGGAATTTGGATATTGAGCCGCAGGATCTGAGTTAGCAAACGTTTACCACCTCACTCTAACGTTGAAAATTGCAACAATTTGCTTCTTTACGTGACGACCATCACGAATGAAATGCGGATTTTGTTAATTCGCCCGTAACTTTAAATAAAGAATTGAATAGACTATTCAAATTAGAACGAGGCAACTCATAATTCGATTTTATTTTCCGAATCAGAACAATAACTAAACGTCATAATTGGCGAACATTTTGAGAGGGTTAGTATATGGCGACAATGAAGGATGTTGCCCAGCTTGCAGGAGTTTCAACGGCAACGGTTTCGAGAGCGCTGATGAATCCAGACAAAGTATCCGCCACAACGCGTAAGCGTGTGGAAGATGCGGTGTTGGAAGCTGGTTATTCCCCAAATTCGCTGGCACGCAATTTACGCCGCAACGAGTCACGCACTATCGTCGCGATCGTTCCTGACATTTGTGATCCTTACTACACAGAGATCATTCGTGGCATTGAAGATGCCGCCATTGAGCAGGGATATTTGGTTCTACTCGGTGACAGCGGCCAACAAAAGCGCCGTGAAAGCTCACTCGTCAATCTCGTTTTTACCAAGCAAGCGGATGGTATGCTACTGCTTGGTACTGACTTACCTTTTGATGTGAGCAAGCCAGAACAGAAAAATCTTCCTCCGATGGTCATGGCCTGCGAGTTCGCCCCCGACCTCGAACTGCCGACGGTTCATATCGATAACTTGACCTCTGCCTTTGAAGCGGTGAACTACCTGACTCAACTGGGCCACAAACGCATCGCCCAAATTTCAGGGCCAAAATCCGCAGCACTTTGTCAGTTTAGACAACAAGGCTATCAACAAGCTTTGCGCCGTGCCGGCATCACAATGAACCCACAATATTGTGTTGAGTCTGAGTTCTCTTTTGAAGGTGGGGCGAAAGCGATCCGTCATCTGCTAGAAATGAATGATGCGCCAACCGCCGTCTTCTGTCATTGTGACACCATGGCTATCGGGGCGATTCAAGAAGCGAAAAAATTGGGCTTCCGAGTACCCCAGGATCTGTCAATTGTCGGCTTCGATGACATCCAGTTCGCCCAATATTGCGATCCTCCGCTAACCACCATCTCACAACCACGCTATGAGATTGGTCGTCAAGCGATGCTAATGATGTTAGAGCTGCTGAAAGGGCATGACATTCACAGTGGCTCACGCCTACTTGAAACCAAATTGGTGGTTCGTGGTAGCGCAGCACCTCCGGGCTTACGCTAACCGAAACCAACCGGCAGCGAGGTTATTTGCAGCCTCGCTTCCTTTTCTGCGACGTTTCCCTGTTAACGCTTGGCATTCTGCATTACCATAGCGGGCTAGCATAACAATTGTTTGTATTTTCCGTGGCTAAAGATTATGTAAGACGTGGTCGTAGTCCTAAAAAGCCGACCAAAAAAGCAGCTCCTCGTAGAAAAAAACCTTGGCTTGCCGGCCTGTTAGCTATCGTGCTACTGGGTGGTTTTGGCTATGGTTTGTATACCCTCAGCAATGACCCAGAGCCGCCAACACCCGTTGTAGAAAACAAACCGGTGAGCAAACCTAAACCGCCGGCGAAAAAAGAACTGCCGCCTCCACCAGAAGAAAAATGGCAATACGTTGAAAGCTTACCAAATCGAGAAATCGAAGTGGTGGCCAAAGAACAAGAAGTGCCTAAGATTCCTTACATTATGCAGTGTGGCGCCTACAAAAAAAGTGAACAAGCGGAACATCGTAAACTCGACATCGCTTTTCAAGGCATTACCAGTACCGTCAAAAAGAAAGAAGGCAGTGATTGGTATCGCGTGGTCTTAGGACCATATAAGCTAAAACGTGACGCTGAACGCGATCGCCATAAATTGCAACGCGCCAAAATTGAGCCGTGTGCCATCTGGCAAGAAGAACAATAATTCTCATCCAAAGGGGCTTGTAATTCGCCCCTTTTCTTTGCCTCCCTTTCCCCCTAACCTTCCATTCCAAACCTTGAGCCTTGATTTCTTTTTTACCCTCCCCCATATAGGGTTCAACTCCATATAGAAAAGAATCAAGAGGCCTACTCGTGACTACCATCGTTTCTGTACGTCGTAACAATAAAGTCGTCATCGCCGGGGATGGGCAAGTATCTCTGGGTAACACGGTAATGAAAGGCAATGCGCGTAAAGTTCGCCGTCTATACCACAACAAAGTACTGGCAGGCTTTGCTGGCGGCACAGCGGATGCGTTTACTCTATTTGAACGCTTCGAAAGTAAACTGCAGATGCATCAAGGCCACCTCACTAAAGCGGCCGTTGAACTGGCGAAAGATTGGCGCAGCGATCGTGCATTACGTAAACTTGAAGCATTACTGGCCGTGGCAGACGAAACGGCATCATTGATCATCACGGGCAATGGTGACGTGGTACAGCCAGAAAACGATTTGATCGCTATTGGGTCTGGAGGGGCGTATGCACAAGCAGCCGCGACCGCATTGTTGGAAAATACCGAACTCGATGCACGCGAAATCGCAGAAAAAGCATTGAACATTGCGGGTGATATTTGTGTGTTTACCAACCACAACCACACCATCGAAGAGCTCGAGATCCCAGCAGAATTGCCGAATCTCAGCCAAGCTTAATTCGCCCACAGATTGTAAGGAATGATTATGTCTGAAATGACTCCTCGTGAAATTGTCCATGAACTGAATCGACACATCATTGGTCAAGACAACGCAAAACGCTCTGTGGCAATTGCACTACGTAATCGCTGGCGTCGAATGCAACTTGAAGAAAGCTTGCGCGTAGAAGTCACGCCAAAGAATATTCTGATGATAGGCCCGACTGGGGTTGGTAAAACTGAAATCGCTCGTCGTCTTGCGAAACTGGCCAACGCACCTTTCATTAAAGTGGAAGCCACCAAATTCACCGAAGTGGGTTATGTGGGTAAAGAAGTGGAAAGCATTATTCGCGATCTAACTGACGTGGCGGTGAAACTGACTCATCAGCAAGCCATGGAAAAAGTAAAGTTCCGTGCAGAAGAGCTCGCGGAAGAACGAATTCTTGATGCGCTCCTACCACCACCTCGTGATGCTTGGGGGCAGAACGAACAAAGCGAAGATACCTCGAACACTCGCCAAATCTTCCGTAAAAAACTACGTGAAGGAAAACTCGACGACAAAGAAATTGAAATCAATGTCGCTGCGCCACAGATGGGCGTGGAAATCATGGCGCCTCCTGGTATGGAAGAGATGACTAACCAGCTACAAGGTATGTTCCAGAGCCTAGCTGGCAATACCAGTAAAAAGCGCAAATTGAAAATCAAAGACGCTTTTAAAGCACTGATTGAAGAAGAAGCCGCTAAGCTGGTTAATCAAGATGAACTTAAAGAGCAAGCCATCTATAGTGTAGAAAACAATGGCATCGTGTTTATCGATGAGATCGATAAAATCTGTAAACGCGGTGAGAGCTCAGGCCCGGATGTGTCTCGAGAAGGCGTTCAGCGTGACTTGTTGCCTCTTATCGAAGGCAGCACTGTCTCCACCAAGCACGGTATGGTAAAGACCGACCATATTCTGTTTATTGCCTCTGGTGCTTTCCAAGTTGCTAAGCCTTCTGACCTGATTCCTGAACTGCAAGGTCGATTGCCGATCCGTGTTGAGCTTGAGGCGCTTTCAAGCCACGATTTCAAGCGTATTCTGACCGAGCCAAGAGCATCACTGACAGAACAATATGTCGCTCTGATGAAAACAGAAGATGTGGACATCGAATTTACGGAAGACGGCATCACGCAAATTGCAGAAGCCGCCTGGACCGTGAATGAAACCACAGAGAACATTGGTGCTCGCCGTCTACATACCGTAATGGAACGCCTGATGGATGAGATCTCATTCGATGCAACGGAAAAATCAGGCACCAAGTTTGTGATTGATGCAGCGTATGTTCAGCAACGTCTCGGCGAATTTGTTGAAGATGAAGACTTAAGCCGTTTCATCCTGTAATCCTCTGACTAACAAGGGCGAGAGCATCATTTCTCTCGCCCTTTTTCTTCCCTTTCTTACCCAACGCCTCCGTATTTATCCGTACTGCGCCCGCTTAAGCTAACCTTTCTTCAGTGCGCTTTTATTCGTATACTGACGATTCTATTTACTAGCACGAAAAATTCATGAATCAGTCATTGCGTATCTGGCTGGATGCCGCTCGTCCGAAAACACTTCCTTTAGCGCTTGTTTCCATTTTAACTGGCAGCGTATTAGCCTATTCATTCGGTCAATTTTCACCTGTAATCGCGTTACTCTCGTTTGTTACCGCAACGCTATTACAAATCCTTTCTAACTTGGCAAACGATTATGGCGATGCCGTGAAAGGGACTGATAACGACAAACGATTAGGGCCAATCCGAGCCATGCAGTCTGGTGCGGTTTCTGCTCAAGCGATGAAACGAGCCATTGTGTTTAATATCATTTTGACCATGATCTCAGGCTTGTGTCTGGTGTTTTACGCATTGAGCAGCCTGCAAAGTATTCTTGCGTTTATTGGACTCGGTGTATTGGCCATCTTTGCCGCCATCGCTTATACCATGGGCAGCAAGCCGTACGGTTATGTCGGGCTGGGTGATCTGTCCGTGTTTATTTTCTTTGGTTTACTGGGTGTATCGGGCACTTATTTTCTCCACACAGGCCACTTAGATACCGCGCTGCTGCTGCCTTCTTTGGGATGTGGATTATTGGCCGTTGCCGTGCTCAATATCAACAACATGCGTGATATTGAGAATGATGCGGCCTGTGGCAAACGCACCGTTGCCGTACGACTTGGACAACAGCGTGCCAAACAGTACCATTTCGCTTTACTCGGTGGCGCCTTAATGGCCTTTGCGAGTTACTTGCTGCTACAACCCAGCTCGATTTGGCTCTGTTTGCCATTTTTACTCAGCCTAATTGTGCTCTTTAATCATGGTAAAGCCGTTTGGCAAACTGAGAAACCAGCACAAATTGCCCCGATGATGCCAGTCGTAGTGAAATGCTCACTCGTCACTAATATTTTGTTTGCAACTGTTGTGGTAGCTCAAACTCTTGTTAGTTAATCATTAATTGTCATTGCAATGACTTAATGCACGGATATACTCAAAAGAAATCTCGTTGACCAAAGAAGGTATGCCATGGAATACAACACTTCAGCCCTTTGCGATATCTATATGGACCAAGTGGATGTAGTCGAGCCTATGTTCAGTAACTTTGGTGGCCGCGCTTCCTTTGCCGGACAAATCACCACAGTCAAGTGTTTTGAAGACAATGCCCTCATTCGAGAGACGCTGGAACAAGATGGTGTTGGCCGTGTACTTTTGGTTGATGGTGGTGGCTCATTGCGCCGAGCATTACTGGACGGCGAACTTGCCGCGATAGCAGAAGAGAACGAATGGGAAGGCATCGTTGTTTATGGCTGTGTGCGTGAAGTGGATGATCTGGAAGATATGAATATCGGCATTCAAGCTTTAGCCTCTATTCCAGTTGGTGCTGCCATGCAGGGTGTTGGCGAAGTGGATGTTCCGGTCAATTTTGGTGGAGTGACTTTTCTTCCAGAAGACTACCTCTACGCAGATACAACGGGCATCATTCTCTCCCAAGAGCCTCTCAGTGCCGATCTTGAAGAAGAACCAGAGCTGCTAGATTAAAGAGAAAAAAGCGTCACCTTGGCGCTTTTTTCTATTGAGCAAGCAATCAAAACAGAGCAAAAGTCAGCGCGGCGTAAAGATGCGCTGTTTTTTTGACCGAATGATGCAAATTATTCAATATAGGGCGTGTTTCTCGGCCTTGTGCTGAGTAGAATGAGGCTAACAGACTTGAGTAGTAGCAAGGGCTACACTCGTAACCGAATCAATATAGGTAGGCCAAGATGTCTTTTGAAGTATTAGAAAAACTAGAAGCTAAAATTCAGACCGCTGTCGATACTATCGCTTTGCTACAAATGGAAGTAGACGAGCTTAAAGAAGACAAAGCTAAGTTGGAAACGGAAGCGAATGAACTACGCTCTCAACGTGAACAACTTGAGCAAAAAGCACAGCAAACTCAACAAGAGCATGCTCAATGGCAAGAACGCATTCGCGCGCTTCTTGGCAAGATGGAAGACGTCGAGTAATTCTCCGCTTCTAGGGAAAACCCTAGACACCAAATACGAGGCCCTAAGAGCGCTTATGCCTTGGGCCTCTCGCACCTCGCACCTCGCACCTCGCACCTCGCACCTCGATTTTCGCCTTCAAACTGAATTTAGCAAACGTTTCCCCTACATTTTGTGCTAGAATCGCGCCAATTTTACTCTTCCTTCGATTTAACACTTTTTTGGAGACAACATGAAACGCGATTTAGCGATGGCCTTTTCCCGCGTCACAGAAGGCGCAGCTCTAGCGGGTTATAAATGGCTAGGCCGTGGTGACAAGAACGCGGCGGATGGCGCTGCTGTAGAAGTCATGCGCACCCTGCTGAATAAAACTGACATCAGTGGTGAAATTGTTATTGGTGAAGGTGAAATCGATGATGCCCCGATGCTTTACATTGGCGAAAGTGTTGGCCTAGGTGGGGATGAAGTGGATATCGCGGTCGATCCAATCGAAGGGACGCGCATGACCGCGATGGGCCAATCAAACGCTCTTGCGGTATTGGCTGCTGGTGAAAAAGGGAGCTTTTTAAAAGCACCAGATATGTACATGGAAAAACTGGTGGTCGGCCCTGGAGCAAAAGGGGTGATCGATCTTAACAAGCCACTAAAAGAAAACCTCGAGAACATCGCACAAGCGCTTGGAAAAAAGCTTGATACCTTGGTGGTGATTACCCTTGCTAAACCTCGTCATGATGAGGTGATCGCGGAGATGCAACGCATGGGTGTTCGTGTTTTCGCAGTGCCAGATGGTGATGTGGCCGCTTCGATTCTTACCTGCATGCCAGACAGTGAAGTAGACGTGATGTACTGTATTGGTGGCGCACCTGAAGGGGTTGTCTCAGCAGCCGTCATTCGTGCATTGGATGGCGACATGCATGGTCGCCTTTTACCTCGTAACGAAGTAAAAGGCGATAACGAAGAAAACCGTAAGTTTGCGGATTTCGAGCTCAAGCGCTGCGCTGAAATGGGCGTGGAAGCGAACAAAGTGCTAAAACTGGAAGACATGGCACGCAGTGATAACGTCATTTTCTCAGCAACAGGCATCACTAAAGGCGATCTACTTGAAGGCATCAGCCGTCAAGGCAATATTGCAACCACCGAAACATTGCTGATTCGCGGCCGTTGTCGAACCATTCGTCGTATCAAGTCGATTCATTATCTTGAGCGCAAAGATGACGAAGTGAAAGCGATCATTCTTTAACATACAAAGAGAATATGAAAAGAGGGCTGCCTAGTAGGCAGCCCTCTTCGTTAAAAGTCTTACACAGAATATCTATCCACCATTCGCGATTGTAATACGGTAAGCACAACGCCTCTGGCCTTCGATAATGTGCTCACTGCGCTCGATATGGCACGCATCACCAAACAACTTTTGGAACACATTCAACTCCGACTGGCACAAACTTGGGCAGCGTTGCGCCGCTTTACAGATCGGACAATGGTTTTCAGTCAGCAGATAGCCTTCATCCGTCTTTTCTAACTCTGCCATGTAGCCTTCTTCTTCTCTCATCAGGGTAAGCATTTCGAGTCGACTGGTCAGATCCAAACACGTAGCTAACGCCTTTTGATAGTGCAAAAACGTTTTTTGTTCACGCTCAGCCGCCACCTTTGCTAGGCCCTCAGCACCAAACAACGCCTCTACGGCATCGATAACTTGAATCGTTAACTCGCCATGACGATCGGCAAACTGCTCATGTCCCTTTTGCGTTAAAGACCAATGACGAGTTGGACGGCCGACTTTCACCTTCACATCGTGAAAATGCACCAGACCATCCTCTTCCAGACTCTGCAAATGTTGACGAGCGCCCATGGTTGTCATTCCCAAATCAGTCGCGATTTGCTTTGCGGTAACCGCCCCATCTCGTTTTATGGATTGAATGATCCTATCTATGGTCTTCATGTTTCCCTCTTACCCTGTGCAGATATTATGCGCCATAGGGTTAGTAAAGAAAAGGCTTGATAATCTCCTGGAATAAAGACCCTTTTCTCTTCATCGACCATCCAACTCTGATCATCTCACAGTCGAGCTCACTGTATCATTTTTTGGACAAGCAATTTCCTCCCTTTCCATTTACCGAATCTGACATATGCTTTGTGTATAGATACTGTTTATGTTATCAACAGCAGAACACAGGGAGAGTCGTTATGGGCAGTCTTCAAACGGAGCAACAGTTACCATCGTTTGATGAGATGATGGCGCTCGCCGCAGAGAATCCAGATGCGTTTAATCAGTTCAAGCAAGATATGTGTCAGGAGATGATTCAATCAGCCTCTGAGGCCATGAGAGAGAGGTTGCTTGCACAGCAAAGCCATATCGATTTAGTGATTAGCCGTTGCAAAAATCCCGTCCACACTAACGTGGTTTTGATGAATGAGTTAACCAAACAGATGGTCAAATTTCGTGAAGCCCTGGACAGTGATGGCTCAGAATTACAAGCACCCAGCGCAGAAGTGATACCTTTTGCCCCCAAAGGCTTTTATTAGATCGAGCGAAAACCAATAAGGCCCAAAATGGGGCCTTATTGGTTTCAGATACGATTCAATCTCTTTCAGTTAGCTTTCAGGCTCGCCATAACGGTTGCTGCCTTCTGTCCCTTTGAGAAAACCACACTCTAGCAAAATCCAAGCACCACACAGCAACGCTATCGAGCCAATCAATGTCTCCATGCCACTCGGCTCTTGTGCTAAAGGAGCAGACAAAGGCGTCGCCAAACGGCCTAAGATCAAAGGTATGTTCAGTACTAACCAATACGCCGATTTATTACGGTCATGCCAGCGTTTCGTGGTCACCGCTAAGTCTGGGATGAGCAAAGCCAGTAAGAAGATCGGTAGCAAAATATAGCTATAGGCAGGAAATAACTTCGACACTGCGGTCACAAAACCCAAAATACCCAAGTAATAACACAAATTCCAAAGCCAATATGTTTTACGACCGATACGACCTTGGAAAGAAAAAAGCAGTTCTTTTAACGACATCAAATACAATCCCAAACAAAATACACCACCGTTACCCAGAAAAGTAACGCAATGGGGATCAGTTTACCACCTTCTGAAAACTATCCTTATCCATATCTCGAATATTCACCGTCAAACTGCGCACATGGCTAGCGGTTTCCTGCAGAGCCGCCATCAATTGGCGTGAGAGCTCTCGTTTTTGTTCTTCGGTTCGTCCTGATAACAAATCAAAGCTAACATGGATAAAGTCGACACTGTCCCCTTCTTCTCCAATCAACCAATGGTGGCAGCGCAACGTTCGAGACTTAACCGATGGCGCGTCGAACAAGCCACTTTTGATGGCAATGTGGTGAAGATCCTCCAATAAACCGGGAATATTGACGCGCTCTTCAACGGAATTTGAATACTCTAAGACTAGATTTGGCATGATACTTCCTTTTGTTGCCGATTTTCGATTGGTAACGCTGACATAGAGTAATACCAAGCTCACCGACAAATTCCGAGTAATTGGCTATGGTTATGCAGGATAGATCACCAATCGTTTTCGTCTGAGCGAAATATCAGTGAGTTTAACGCGCTCTGACCAGCCAAAGAAAGCGACAAGAAATGACACGAGTCATGATCTATCCACATATTTCTGTTATATTCCTACGTAGATTTTTTACATAAATTGGCTTCATTGGTTCACCTGTGAAGACTTCGATTCAATAAAGATATGGAGATATTCCTATGCGTCGTCCTGTAGTGATGGGTAACTGGAAACTTAACGGCAGCAAAACTATGGTTGCTGAACTGCTAACTGGTCTAAACGCTGAACTAGAAGGCGTTGAAGGTGTAGACGTAGCGGTAGCGCCGCCAGCACTTTACATCGATCTTGCAGAGCGCCTAATCGCTGAAGGTGGTAACAAGATCATTCTTGGTGCACAAAACACTGACATCAACAACAGCGGTGCATTCACTGGCGACATGTCTCCTGCAATGCTAAAAGACTTTGGTGCTACTCACATCATTATTGGTCACTCTGAGCGTCGTGAATACCACAATGAATCAGATGAGTTCGTAGCGAAGAAGTTTGCATTCCTAAAAGAAAACGGTCTAAAACCTGTTTTCTGTATTGGTGAAACTGAAGCGCAAAACGAAGCAGGCGAAACTGAAGCTGTTTGTGCACGTCAAATCAACGCAGTGATCGACGCATACGGTGTTGAAGCGCTAAACGGTGCCATCATCGCTTACGAACCAATTTGGGCGATCGGTACAGGCAAAGCTGCAACAGCAGAAGATGCACAGCGTATCCACGCCTCTATCCGTGCGATGATCGCAGCAAAAGATGCAGCAGTGGCAGAGCAAGTGATCATCCAATACGGTGGTTCTGTTAAGCCAGAAAACGCAGAAGCTTACTTCGCACAACCAGACATCGATGGTGCTCTTGTTGGTGGTGCATCTCTAGACGCTAAGAGCTTCGCAGCGATCGCGAAAGCAGCAGCGAAAATGAAAGCGTAATTTAACGCCATCCTATCTTTGTATCTAGGGCGTATTTCTTCGGGAATACGCCCTTTATTTTAGCCTCAACATTTCTCGAAATTGACTTTGCCCTATCCTGTTCATCGAGAATCTTTTCTAATAAACTCACAAAGTTAATTTGGCTAGATAATTGGAAATATAATTTCAGAGGACAACTATGAACATACTGGTCACCGGTGGCAGCGGTTATATTGGCAGCCACACCTGTATTCAGATGATCGAAGCAGGAATGACGCCCATCATTTTGGACAATCTTTATAACAGCAAATTGCTGGTACTCGATCGCATTGAACAGGTCACAGGCGTGCGCCCCACTTTCTATCAAGGTGACATTCGTGACAGTGAGATTCTGCAACACGTCTTTGCTCAGCACGATATCCAAGGCGTCATCCACTTTGCAGGCCTAAAGGCAGTAGGAGAATCGGTTGAAAAACCTCTGATGTATTATGATAACAATGTGTCAGGCACCCTAAATCTTGTCCGAGAAATGGATAAAGCTGGTGTTAAGAGCCTTATTTTCAGTTCGTCCGCCACCGTCTATGGTGATCCAGCCTCCGTACCAATCCGTGAAGATTTCCCAACCTCAGCCACCAACCCTTATGGCCGCAGCAAATTGATGGTGGAAGAGTGTCTGACTGACTTCCACAAAGCCAATCCTGATTGGAGCATTACTCTGCTGCGTTATTTCAATCCAGTGGGCGCTCACGAGTCTGGCTTGCTCGGTGAGGATCCTCAAGGCATTCCAAACAACTTATTGCCCTTTGTCGCTCAAGTTGCGGTTGGTCGACGCGAAAAACTGGGCGTGTTTGGTGACGACTATCCAACACCAGATGGCACTGGGGTTCGTGATTACATTCACGTCATTGACCTTGCAGACGGTCATTTGGCGGCTTTGAATAAAGTGGGGCAGCAAGCAGGATTGCATATCTTTAACCTTGGTACCGGTCAAGGAAACAGCGTACTTGAAATGGTCGCGGCTTTTGAAAAAGCGGCTCAGCGTCCGATTCCTTACGAAATCAAACCTCGCCGTGCCGGTGATATTGCTGAATGCTGGGCCGATCCAGCCTATGCAGAACAAGTATTGGGATGGAAAGCGACACGCTCACTAGAGACCATGGTGGTAGATACTTGGCGTTGGCAATCCAACAACCCAAATGGCTATGAGTAACCGCCATCACTGACACATTTTACTGTATTGCTAACACAATAATGGCGAGTGAAAACTCGCCTTTTGCTTTTGGGTACGATAGACGTAGAGGTCAGATTAATCCTCATCAACAAACTGGGCCTGTAAGTAGTTTTCAATACCCGTCAATTGAATAAGGCCTAGTTGCGTCTCAAGCCAGTCCACATGCTCTTCTTCGTCTTCTAAGATATCTTGAAAAAGATCACGTGATACATAGTCGTGCACATCTTCTGCGTAGGCAATCGCCGCTTTAAGATCAGGAATGGCAGCCATCTCCAGCTTTAAATCGCACTCCAGCATTTCTTGGGTATCTTCACCAATCATGAGCTTACCTAGGTCTTGCAGATTTGGGATGCCTTCAAGAAACAAAATACGCTCAACAAGATGGTCTGCATGCTTCATCTCGTCGATCGATTCGTGATATTCCTTGTCCGCGAGGTGCTTGAGCCCCCAGTCTTTATACATACGAGCGTGGAGAAAGTATTGGTTAATGGCAATCAGTTCATTGCCTAATACTTTGTTGAGATGTTGAATAATTATTGGATCGCCTTTCATGACATAGCCCTCCTCTTTGGCTTCTATAACTGTAGAACCAATTGAGAAGGTGTCAAAAAGAAAGCCGTTTAGCTTAACTGGCTTGCTTGAATAGTGCCGGAGCAGTTTCGTTGATAATCTCTTTCGCCATACGTATGCATTTGCCACATTGACTTCCCAATGCAGTGCACTTCTTGATTCCACGAATATCCGCAACACCTTGCTCAATAACAAGCTTGCGAATTTTCTTGTCTGAAACACCATGACACAAACAAACGTACATATTACAACTCAACTTATCCGCTACGAAGTTAAATATAATGGATAATCATTCTCATTACCACAATAAGTAATGCGTGTTTTTAGACTATTTTGTTATTAAGCGAGCTATGTTTTATATAAACGAAAAGAGGAAGCCAAAGCTTCCTCTTTTCTTGTGCGCTGTTCTTCAAATTGAAGAAGAGTGCAAGATTTCGTTTAATTCAAAGAATTATGCGAAGATCTTAGCAACAACACCAGCACCAACAGTACGGCCACCTTCACGGATCGCGAAACGTAGACCTTCGTCCATCGCGATTGGAGAGATTAGCTCAACAACCATTTGGATGTTGTCACCAGGCATTACCATTTCTACGCCTTCTGGTAGAGAGATATCACCAGTTACGTCAGTTGTACGGAAGTAGAACTGTGGACGGTAGCCTTTGAAGAATGGAGTGTGACGACCACCTTCATCTTTAGAAAGTACGTATACTTCTGATTCGAACT
>NZ_NPKW01000619.1:0-1260 GCF_002265885.1 Vibrio sp. 03_296 | reverse complement strand
TACACCATCATGTTGATAGAAATCGCGATCTTCCGTGACTAACAGAGCATCAACCATGATCTCGGGAAATTGCTCACGGCGTAAAAACAAGCGCTGCTCGTCGGTGTCTTTCTCCAGCATGCCCAGCATCTTCGGCTCAAGGCGCAAATAGCCGAGATCCCTTTGGATTCCAGAGATTGAATGCGAGTTAAGCTTGAGCGTMAAATGCAACATCACATGACGATCAGCCTCTGGCCCATCGACAAATTCAAAAGGACGACGAATAAGCTCAATCTTGCTCGATGAAGAGGAATACTCACCGGGATATCTCGGCTGGCTCACCTTGCGATAGTTGAGGATATCGAGCTCTTTCTGCAGCTCCGGGCGAGAAACATTTTCTCCCGCATACAAGGTTTGAATACGCGCATACACCACCGTCGGCAGTTGAAATAGCTGACCTTCAAAACGTTGTTTGACCACGCTATCGAGATAAATGCCGACAAAAATCAGCACTGCTACCAGCGCGAGCCCCGCTTTCCAACTCAAAGACCAAAGCGTCTTCAACCATTGACGCTTTGGTGCTTTCACTGCGCTGCGTTTTTTGGTCGTTTTTCTCGGAGTACGATTGGCGGTACGCTTTCTTGTGGTCGTTTTYYTACTGTCGTTCGACTTTTTTTTCTTGGGCATGAGTGTAACTGTCTTTTGGTTTTATGGTGCTTGGTGAGTGGCAGGATCGTCAGGCCAAACATGCTTAGGGTAACGACCTTTCATCTCTTTTTGCACTTCTTTATAAGCGCCAGCCCAAAAACCGGACCAGGTCTTGCGTCACTTGCAAAGGACGACGCGCAGGGGAAAGCAGCTCTAAGGTGAGCTTTACACGTCCTTGCGCCACCGTTGGCGAGCTTTGCTCACCGAACATCTCTTGCATGCGTACCGAAAGTACTGGGTTAGCACCTTGTTGATAGCGAATCATTTGCTGGGTGCCGGTTGGTAAGGTGTAGTGCTTAGGCAACCACTCATCCAATTGCTGATTCAACGGCCAACCAAGGCGAGCATTCAATGCTTCGCAGAGGTTGATTTTAGCCAGATCTTTCACCGTTGCGACATGTGCCATATACGGTTCCAACCATTGCTCTAACTCGCTGAGCAAGCTGGCGTCATCCATCGCTGGCCAAGCCTGTTCCGGCAACCACTCAATGGCACAACGAATACGCTCGAGTAGCGATTTGGGATTTACGCCCAGTCCTAATACCKCTAGCCCCTTTCTTCGGACGATAGGAG
>NZ_NPKW01000618.1:0-444 GCF_002265885.1 Vibrio sp. 03_296 | reverse complement strand
AGAGTATGCAAAACAAGTTCGCTTTCTCCAATATCGTGGTTTTCATTTGAACAGATACGCTATGCGCTAAGCGATGAAGCATAATGTTTCCGTCCATTCCCTCCTAACTTTTCTCTCCTCACTTTCGTAAAGAAATCATGATTTCTCGCTATTAAACGATTTTTTCATTTCATCCGCTCTTTTCCATAAGAAAACTAGTCGAAGCTTTAAGCATGATCTAACAGTACGCAATTCTAACTCGACTATTTTCAGGAAGAGCTGCATGTACATGAGCACTGATGAGGTTCGTAACGCGTTCCTCAAGTTCTTTGAGAGCAAAGGACACCAAATCGTAGAAAGTTCATCGTTGGTTCCACATAACGATCCGACCCTGCTATTTACTAACGCGGGTATGAACCAATTCAAAGATTGCTTTTTGGGCGCAGAAAAGCGTGCCTACACTCG
>NZ_NPKW01000617.1:0-311 GCF_002265885.1 Vibrio sp. 03_296 | reverse complement strand
GACATAGGCACGCCTATTTAGCAAGGAAGGTATGGTTGTAGTATATCTGACTCTGCTCATAAGCTATCAGCCACAGCGTCGTCAGTTTTCAGCAAATTTAACACTTATTTTTCATAGTTTTCATTCATTCTTCTGATTCGTTTACATCTCCGTGCCAAGATCACAGAAGTATGCAACCGAAGAGCAAACGTTTGCAATTCATCATGGATCTCTTACTATCGCGGCAAACTATACCGATGCCTGTTCCAAGGAAAATAGAATGCTGAAACGTAACAGTAATTGCTGACTGCCATTGCAGGCATGAGCCTGTT
>NZ_NPKW01000616.1:0-1226 GCF_002265885.1 Vibrio sp. 03_296 | reverse complement strand
CTCACCAGACGACAGGCCGTGGCACGTGCGCAAGGTKAACAGCAGCAGTTGTTTGCCTTCTGTTTTGAGATGTATCAAAAGCAGATGAAAGCGTACAACGCGCTCGACTTTGATGATCTTATCTTGCTGCCCGTATTACTCCTCGTGGCCAGGAGAGGTGCTCAATACTGGCAAACCAGTATCCGTTATCTTCTGGTCGATGAGTATCAAGACACCAACACCAGTCAATACGAACTGGTGAAACTGCTGGTGGGTGAGCGTGGACGATTAACCGTGGTTGGGGATGATGACCAATCAATTTACTCTTGGCGTGGCGCAAAACCGCAAAACTTTAGTGTTGTTGGGGCAAGATTTACCCCAACTTACGCCTGATTAAATTGGAGCTAAAACTACCGTTCAACCAGCCGTATTTGCGTGCGGCGAACCATCTTGATTGCCAATAACCCAACACGTGTATGAAAAGTCGCTCTTCTCGGAAAATTCCCGATGGAGAAAAACTCAAAGTGCTGTTGGCCAATAATGATGAGCGATGAGGCGGAGCGCGTCACGGGGAATCATTGCCCACAAGTTTCTCAATCGCACCGACTATCGTGACTACGCCATCCTCTATCGTGGTAATCATCAATCGCGCCTCATCGAAAAGTCGCTGATGCAAAACCGCGTTCCTTACCGACTGTCTGGTGGCACGTCTTTCTTTGCACGCGCAGAGATCAAAGACATCATGGCGTATTTGCGAGTGTTGGTGAATCCTGATGATGACAACGCATTTCTGCGCATCGTCAACACGCCCAAGCGTGAAATTGGCCCTGTGACGCTCGAGAAGCTAGGCAGCTATGCCAACATGCGTGGCAAAAGTTTATTTGAAGCCGCTTGAACTTAGGCCTTGAGCAGCATCTGACCGGACGTGGTCTCGACAATTTGCGTCGCTTTACTCATTGGCTGGTGGCGATTGCCGATCAAGCGGAGCGAGGGGACACAGTCGAAGCGGTGCGCTCGTTGGTGCGAGATATTCATTATGAGGATTGGTTGTACGAAACATCTGCCAGCCCGAAAGCCGCAGAAAATGACGCATGAAAAACGTCTCTGATCTCTACTCTTGGATTGTCGCCGATTAGAAGGTGACAATAACGATCAAGAAGAGAAAACGTTGAAAGAAGTGGTTCAACGTTTGACACTGCGTGACATGATGGAACGTGGTGAAGAAGATGAAGACAGTGATGCCGTAC
>NZ_NPKW01000615.1:0-986 GCF_002265885.1 Vibrio sp. 03_296 | reverse complement strand
TTACAAATACAACTTCCATTCGCCTCTAATCTCCATTTTTACCGATTGGCTAACGCCCAGTTAAGGGGTGAAGCACGCAATGATCAAGCCTCTGCATAGCACTTCAACACCAAAATCACGGCATACCAAAAATGCCACGCGTGCTGAATCCCACTTAAACTGTTTGTTATGTGTTTGTGAAACAGTCTATTGTTGCATTAAATATGCACCTAATTAACAGATTTAGCTCCAATAAATATACATATTTAGCTTTAACAATTGACGCACAATCATTCTTGTAACTAATATCGAACAATTGTTAAGCAATGGAAGCTGCAAATTATGACTGATTTTAAAAGCACTACTCGCACCTTTATAGCAAATAACCTCAGTATTATTTGGGTTTTACATCCCGGAGTTTCCTTTTTTATCTATTAATCCGATAATTTAGACTAAGAAAAAGGCAGTACGCATCAGTAAATTTACTCCATGCTGCCTTTTACCTARATTTCCAAGTTATTCCTGCCCCGATCCTCAATGAAACAGTAGTTTTGATAAGACACATAGCGCTGCGTTAAGGGGTGAATGCCGCATAAACCAAGCTTCCGCAGACCACTTTCACCGCCAAAAATCACCGCATACCAAAAATGCCACGCGGCATGAATCCCTCTTTAACGCCTTGTTAGCTAAGTTTTATCACCATTGTGTTCGCCAATTTATCACCTAGTCGCTGTCTCTTTTTACCAAGTATAAATAGCGAGTCAATTGGCCCTAACAATGCACCTAATGCATTTCTGAAGATAGATTGAATGACGTTACAGTCATGGCCAGTTCTAGCACTTTTTACTGATAAGCCGACTAGCCGCTTACCCATACTCTGACCATTGGGCAAACAGTCACAAAATAGGAAATACGCAACGCTGAGTGAGACCGAACCTATCGAGTCCGCCTCGACATCAACATCCATTGATGTCAAAAGCCAAAGCGACAAAACAAAGATGAAGCCT
>NZ_NPKW01000614.1:0-628 GCF_002265885.1 Vibrio sp. 03_296 | reverse complement strand
GTGTTCACCACAGTTTTGCAGCACCGCCGCCGCGACATTGACGTCAATATGATCACCATGATCATGAGATGCCAACACGGCATCAATCTCTTTAATCGCAAAGGGATCAAGCGGGAAGATTGCTGTACGTAAGTTCGGTTGCAGTGCTTCCACGCCTCCCATGCGCATCATTTGGTGCTGGTTTTTCATAAAGGCGTTCTTTTGCGTTTTTTGCCCGTTCCACACCAAAATCGATGGAAATATTAGTGTTACCCTCACTTTTCAACCAGATACCAGTACAACCCAACCACCACATGGAGAATGTATTCGGCTCTACTACTGTGTTTTCGATCTCTTCGTTCAGCCAAGTTCCCCATTCAGGAAAGGTACTTAGGATCCATGACTCGCGTGTAATTTCATTTACTTTACTCATAGCAACACCTTCTTGTTTCACAACTTTTATTAAATTTAGGATGTAGGGAGCCAAGCGCCTTAAAGGGTGATTAAGGCACTGAGCAGAATTGTGTTCGTGATTTGAGAAAGAAACGAGGTCGCGTTACACCAAAATGACCATTCGTCCCTTTTGCTTCTATCGCTTTGATGACATCGGGATTCGCGCTTTTACCGGTGATCAAATGATCATTTTCAT
>NZ_NPKW01000613.1:0-432 GCF_002265885.1 Vibrio sp. 03_296 | reverse complement strand
TATGGATGACGCTTCGATAAAACGACAATGGATAAACTGGCTGTCGGTGAGATCGGCTCGGTCAAAGCTACACTCAATGAATGCAGTGGTCAAAAATGGCTTGCTGCAAATCTTGGTTTGAGAAATCTTCGCGATGGAAGTGTTGCCCTTGGTACTTCATATCAACTCCTTAGTTGAGCCAAGGCTATCATCTTAAGTTAATTGAAAATCCACMAAAATAGTTTATTTAAAACAAGCGCTTACAGGTGGCTTAAATCGCAAAAATAAGGGGGCTAGAAGCGATTCTAAACCCTTTGGTTTTTTATTTTCCTATGGGCGGACCTAGTAAAAAAGTTTTGTTGCTCCTCATGCGTAAGAGGGCGAATTTCAAAAAGACACCAATGTCCGCTATTGTTCAAACTCAATCTTAGAAAAATGAGGATTTTCTGTGAG
>NZ_NPKW01000612.1:0-763 GCF_002265885.1 Vibrio sp. 03_296 | reverse complement strand
AAACTTCTTACATTGCAGGCTAGTGCTTTATTTCCACCTTTGCCCTGATTGCGCACTTCATTGTCGGCAGTGAAAGAAGCATGGAAGACTTGCGCCAAACCGCGCTATTTGGTCTTTGGTCTTTGTTGCCTTATGCCGCCTATCTTGCTGCTGTTTACTATTTTAGTTACCGCTTTAGTCTGGTTACAACACTTTCTGCAGCGACGGTGATTTGGTTGATGGCGGCTTCGCTATTGATCGTCGCGTGGACCAAAGTGATGATTTCGGTTTGATGCGAATTTGCTCAATAGCGGAATTGATTTGCATCAACAAAGGCGTCGATTACATTCTTATAAAAATGTAAATAATAGTAATCGAACGCACGCGATGAAAGGTTGCACAAGCTTTGTACAGATTACGCACTTTTAACATCGATTTTTGTCATAAAACCATCGTTTTTTTGCGTTATCACCGCAAAATCGTTTGCTTTAAGTTACTTGCCAAAGCGCATCGGTCAAGAAATGCGCAGCTCTAGTGAGATTGGAATAACTCTCGAGAAAGGAAGTAACGATGAAAAAAATCATTGCAGTGAGTCTCTTATCTGTCGTGTCATTTGCGACCTTGGCAGAACGACAGGCGCAAGAACCGATCAAAGTGATTGATCCGGTTGTTGGGTTGGACGCGAAGAAAGTTGAATTGGGAAAACCTTATGGTTTGAGCCTCGATTATCAGCCTCTAACACCATTTCGTGTAACTCATGTCATAACGTGGCCAAGGGTGGGGT
>NZ_NPKW01000611.1:0-507 GCF_002265885.1 Vibrio sp. 03_296 | reverse complement strand
ATACCAATCAATGCAAAACCCGCGATTGCGCAGATTAGAGAAGCGCCCAAAATGTTCAGATGAGCTTGTGCCTCAAGCAACTGAGCAGAATTGGGATGAAGTTGATAGTGAATCGACACCGATGCCCTCTCCAACGAGCTTACTGAGCCCCCTCAATAAGCCCTATTGCGAACCAAAAACTAAGGCCAGCGCTTGTGCCTCAAACGTGGCAGGCACGATGCGAGAGCCGTTATTTTCAACAATTTCCATGATGCCTAAATGAAGCTCCTGCGCCGCCACTTGGTAGACGGGCAAACTTTTGCTGCCAATGTAGGCAAACACGTTAATTTCCAACCCGTGCGCACCAAAGCCTCTAAAGGTGACACGGTCAACGGTTTCTTACTCCATCTTTTTCGTGATTTTCCAGCAGCACTTTGATCTCTTCGATGATGGTTTTCAACTGTGCAGTGGTGGTGCAGTAATCCAAACGAATATCGGTTTTAAAGCGAATTTTCTCTCGACTACGGA
>NZ_NPKW01000610.1:0-320 GCF_002265885.1 Vibrio sp. 03_296 | reverse complement strand
TTAGAGAAGCGCCCAAAATGTTCAGATGAGCTTGTGCCTCAAGCAACTGAGCAGAATTGGGATGAAGTTGATAGTGAATCGACACCGATGCCCTCTCCCAACGAGCTTACTGAGACCCCCTCAATAAGCCCTATTGCGAACAAAACTAAGGCAGCGCTTGTGCCTCAAACGTGGCAGGCACGATGCGAGAGCCGTTATTTTCAACAATTTCCATGATGCCTAAATGAAGCTCCTGCGCCGCCACTTGGTAGACGGGCAAACTTTTGCTGCCAATGTAGGCAAACACGTTAATTTCCAACCCGTGCGCACCAAAGCCTCTA
>NZ_NPKW01000061.1:0-36831 GCF_002265885.1 Vibrio sp. 03_296 | reverse complement strand
GAGACGAACAGGGTCAACAGGTGGACGCCCATTATCTTTACAATAAAGATGAGCGACTTCATCACGAATGAATTCAAAGTCGATAGCATTATCGATTTTGCGCACTAAATGGTCTTTAGGAACTAACTGTTCCATCGTCACCATTTCCAGTTCGTATTGTTGCGGGGTGGGTTCTTGAAGCATATCGGAGTATCCATATTTCGATACCCCTATTAGATCAAAGGTCTAGCTCGAAAGCTAGACCTTTGTCAGCAGTCTGAGGCCAGCATTGCTGGCCTTGCTCTATCTTGGTGGTTCTGTTTTGGTGCTAGATTTTATCTAAAGGAACGCCCTTTCGTCGGTAACTTGACCAAATGAGCACTCGAATGTGGAAGCTCACGCGTACGGCGAACATTGGTTAACGGTTTAAAGTCCGCCACATTAAACGCATCATCTGCTTTAAGATCGTCGCATAACTCATCAATCAGCTTCTCAGTCACATCCCACATGGTAAACATATGGACGTATTTACGTGTCTTACGGCCAGTTGCTGGATTTGGCGCGTCGATCTCTTCCTTGGCTAACGAGTATTTAAAGATAATCTCATCCTTTGGCTGGCAGAAAATAAGCGACAAAGAGAGCGGCGTTCGTTGAAGCCACAACCCTTCAGGAACACCACTATCAGGTTTTTCATTTTTCCAATAGTCCGCGACTTCTCGCAACTTTTGATAAGCGTATTGCGCCATCTTCTGTCCGCGCATCGCCAGTTTGATCTGCTTTTCATAGCTGTGTTTGGCAAAGTAATCCCATAGGATTAGAGGGGATATTCCGCTACGGGAACCCGCAAAAGTAGTATCGGGAGAACCAATATAGGTTGGGTTATCCGGTGGAGAAACCATAAACTTATGCTTGGTCATATAGACCCCTGTCGGCCATGGTGCGCCAGGCCACTTATGACCACTGGTGACGATGGAGTGCACCATAGGGTTACGAAAATCGAAATCTGGCCCAGTGTAACAATGGTTTTCTTCAAAGAAGGCTTCATATTTAGGCAGTTTCGCCGCCATTTTGACAAACGGCATATAGCTCGCGCCAAGTGCGCCATCAATGTGAATCCAATAGCCCGTGCGCGTCTCCGTTTTAGAAGGGTCACTCGGGTCGATAGGCACTTGACGCTCATAGAGCCCGTGCTCCCTGAGCACCGCTTCCAACATTTGGGTTGCTTCATTGATGTTATCGTAAGCGCCTTTAAAGGTGGTGCCATAGTTAAGCACCACAATGATGGGGTAGCCTTTTTCAGCAAAAAACTCCACATAGGCCTTTAACTTTTTAATATCAATCGAGCCTGAACCAACAGGCAAACCTTCTGTTGGCGCTTCCGAAGGCACTTCAGAAGGCCAAACTTCGCCTTCCCCGCATGGATTTTCATTTGGGTAGAGTCGGTTACCGAGTGAGCCGAAGGTTTCGATTTTCTCTACCGCCATCGCTTTAACAATCGAATAGTGGGTATCCTCAGAGAAAAAGGCAACTGGGGTGTAGGCATTGGGATTATCTTCCGCAGCTTGCGGATAGTGTGCATACAGCTGGCTGCTTTTTACCACCTTGCCTTCCGCGTCTTCGCCACAAATTTCATCATCCAGTAGTGTTTGACCAGACAAATAATCTCGCGCATTGAGCATTGCGTACAAGTTGCCTTCAGTACTGCCCATGGTCAGTACATAGCCCCAATAACTTTCTGGATCACCGCGATCCCATGTACCATCGTCTTTTAAATATGGTCCTTGCGATGGCCATTTGGCGTTCCAAAGCGAAGCAAAATAATCCAGCACCATTCGTTCGACAAACTTGGTGTTAACGGTGTAATTGCCATCGACAAATGGGTCGCCGACGTTGTTCATACTGATGTCTAAAAACGGCGCAATTCGTTCGCGATAGTTGATTTTCTCTTCGGTCTGATAGCCTAAAAATCGTTCTTTTTGCTGATTAACGTATTGGATAATTTCTTGAAAAGCAGCGCTCTGCTCACAAGCGCATTGACCTGTGGGTGGAATTTCAAAGCTCGCTTGACGAATGCTCTCCTCTTCCAAACCAAAAGTTTTATTTCCTCTCAAATAGACTTTTACCGGGTCCTCCTCCGGTGGTGAAATCAGCCCTTGCGCAAACTCAGGGACTTGTAGATACCAAGGCAGTTGCTTCGGCCCGTAGCCGATGGTGACGTTGTGTTTCTCTTTCATACTATTTCCATTTTATTTTTATGGTCTGACTCAGACCCAGCCAAAAACAAATATGAATATAGTTGCTTATTTTAAAATTACCATCGCCAAAAAAGGCGACCCGTGGTCGCCTTGTCCTCTGCTCTTTCTGCTTTACAGCGTCAGCAGATAATTCACCAGTTCATTGTACTCTTGAATTGTCGTGATTTTGTCTGCTTTCACAATGTACTTATTGTTCACGATCACGCCAGGTACACCCGTCAAAGTACTTTCCTTAAACTGCTTATCAAAACGCTTTTGCATCGAGTTAACGGCAAAACTGTTGTAAGCCGCATCGTATTTCTTGGCATCAACACCATTGTCGATGAAGAGTTGACGCAACTCAGCTTCCGTTTGTGGCGCTTTGCGTTTTTCGTGGATTTGCGTGAACATCGCCGGAACCATGGTTTTTTCTGTATCCAGCGACACCATTGTGGCGTACGCTTTGGCGACAGGGACTCCCATCTCGCCCCCCATAAAGGAAACATGCACTTTCTCAAATCTTGCCTCTTCAGGCAGAGATTTCTTCATGCTCTCCACCACGCCCTCAAAACGGTAACAGTGTGGGCAGTAGAAGGAGAAATATTCCGTCACGACAGGTTTCTGCGATTTGGCGGTAGGTAATACCGTGTAATGAGTGTCTTGTTCAAATTTCGCTGCGTATGCAGACACGCTCAGCAACAATGCCGAGAACATAAAGACGATTTTCTTGATCATGTTAATACCTTGAATAATCTAATTTTTATTAATTAATGAATGAAATAAAGATTAAACAAAGGTTGAAATGGGAGGACGAAAGAGCGATTCGTTCATCGAGAAGGCTTTGACCGATTGGTCACGAGAAATCAATGCGAGAGCGAAAGCTTGTTGCAACGATGCCAGTTGCGCTTTGGAGGCGGGCATTTTGCCTATACACACCGAATGACAGCCATGAGAAGGCTGACTACTTTCCAATTTTATGTCGTGATGAACATCAGGACATGTGGTTTCAGTTGCTTGCACTGCAACACTCTCTGAAAAAGAAAGTGTGTTTTTGATCATTTCTGACGATGCCATAAAGATGATCGCCACGGCTAACACGATCAACAGTGGCATTCTCAACAGTGAGTACAAAAACAACCTCTCCTTGGCAATGAGGGAACTTGCCCTAGGTTAACAGCAAAAAACGTTCTGATGGAAGCCTTTCAAACAGGCAAGCGCTCCAAGTATGACTTTCTTTCCTCTTATCAGTTCCCTAACCAAGCAATAATCAGGTTTAACCTGCCTTCGTAACTTGCAAACACTATGAAACAGGAGTAATACTTATTCGGTTGTTATGAGATATATAAGGATATTGTTATGTTAAAAAAACGCTTTTTCAAAACCAAAGACGAAGTCGAAGTGACGTTTGAGGTTCAACAAGAAAATTGGGAAAGCGCGCACGTTGTTGGGGAGTTTAACAACTGGAAGCCAGAGCCAATGACTTTGGTGAAAAAAAGTGGCTTATTTAAATTCAAGACGCGCCTGCCGAGAGAACAAAAAGTGGAGTTCCGCTATCTCTTTAATCAAAACCAATGGGGTAACGATCCGCAGGCTGATGGGTATGTTGCCAACGGTTTTGGTGGTGACAATGGTTTTGTCTTGACCAGCGAATAATGGCCAATCAATGGCCGCTCTATCGAGTTGAAAGGCGCATTTTGCGCCTTTTTTCATTGAGTTTTTGCTCAGTCACTCTACTATGCAAACACGGCAAGGAGAGCCGAATAAACAACAAAGGAAATGCAATGTACTGGATTGTCACCAAATACTTAATCACGGCCGCGATCGTGGTATTTATTTCTGAGGTAGCCAAACGCAGCGACAAAGCGGGCGCGCTTATCGCCGCTCTTCCCACCGTGACCATCCTCGCGCTGATTTGGATGTACCTTGAAGGACAAGGCAACGAAAAGCTGACGAATCACGCTTACTACACATTTTGGTATGTGCTCCCTACGCTTCCCATGTTTCTGATTTTTCCGTATCTCATGGAACGATTTAGCTTTTGGATTTCCTCATTCTTTTGCGCACTGATTTCCGTCAGTTCTTTTGCCTGCGTCGCTTTCATTGTTAAACACTTTGGCATCAAGCTGACTTAATGCTCTTTTGTAACTGACGAAAATAATCGCTGGTGAACTCGATAAAGGTGCGAAGGCGTTTAGGTTGATAGCGATCACGATGATACAGCGCAGAGAACGCCACACTTGGAACATGCCAATCCTCAAACACCTCTCTCAGCAAGCCTTGCTCTAGTTCTTGCATACAGTAAAGCGTGGGGACACGAATGATGCCGTTTCCTGCCAAAGCCCCTTTCAACATCACTCGACCATTTTTGCAGCGCAATTTCCCACGCACCTGACAATCTGATGTTTGCTTAGTGTGTCGATGTTGGAAGGTCCAACGCGTCACCGAGCCCGTTAAACAAGCGTGTTGATCCAGTTCTTTGGGATGGTCAGGTCGTCCGTGCATCGCTAAGTAGCTGGGGCTGGCATAAGTGCCCATTTCCACATCAATCAGCTTGCGGGCGACAAAACCAGAATCTTCCAGTTTGCCCATGCGAAACGCGATATCAAATTCATCCTCGATCAGGTCAACACGATGGCTGCTAAAATCCAAATCCACTCGCACTTGCGGATATTGCTGCATAAACTGACCAACCACCTCCGCAATCACCTCTTCCCCTAAGTAACCACCCACACAGTTAATTCGGATTTCACCCCGAACGGCTTCAATATCATCCACCGCTGCCAACACCGCTTGATCGATGCTATGCAGCGCCATCTCACACTGAGCAAACAGTGCTTTGCCCGCATCCGTTAGTTTGAGCGTGCGCGTGGTTCTGATCAACAACGTCACCCCCATTTGCTTCTCCAGTTGGCTAATCTGGCGAGACACATGCGAGCGCGATACTCCCAGTGCTTCTGCAGCTTTGGTGAAATTACCAAGTTGTGCGATCAGTACGAAGGAGCGGATATCCGCTAGGTTGATCTGTGTTTGCATCGGCGCTTTCTCATTTCTTTTGATATTTTTATTGTTGCCATATAACAACAGAGTTTCAACTAGGTCGATATATATCAACAAAAATTCTTTTCATAAACTACGCATCAACAAGTCAAAACGACTTTTAAAGAGGATCACAAAATGAAAAAGTTAGTCGTTATTACAGGTGCAAGCTCTGGTATTGGTGAAGCCATCGCGCGTCGTTTCAGTGAAGAAGGTCATCCGCTGCTGCTCTTGGCACGTCGCGTCGAGCGCCTAGAGGCGCTTAATTTGCCAAACACACTTTGTGCTCAAGTGGACGTGACCGACAAAAGCACCTTTGACGCTGCGATTGCTCGTGCAGAAGAAATCTATGGCCCTGCAGACGTATTAGTAAACAACGCCGGTGTGATGTTACTTGGCCAGATTGACACGCAAGAAGCCAATGAATGGCAACGTATGTTTGATGTTAATGTCCTTGGTTTGCTAAACGGTATGCAAGCGGTGTTAGCTCCAATGAAAGCACGCAACAGCGGTACCATTATTAACATCAGCTCGATTGCAGGTAAGAAAACCTTCCCAGATCACGCAGCATACTGTGGCACCAAATTCGCTGTGCATGCCATTTCTGAAAATGTGCGTGAGGAAGTGGCGGCCTCTAACGTGCGTGTCACGACCATCGCACCGGGTGCGGTCGAAACCGAATTGCTTTCACACACCACATCGCAACAAATCAAAGACGGCTACGATGCGTGGAAAGTGGATATGGGTGGCGTGTTGGCTGCAGACGATGTCGCAAGAGCCGTGCTGTTTGCCTACCAGCAACCTCAAAACGTCTGTATTCGTGAAATCGCTCTAGCACCGACCAAGCAACAGCCATAACTGCTCATGCTTATCGCACCACAAAGGCCTGCAACTACGCAGGCCTTTGCCACAATTGCACATTCTGATCCCATCGCTGCGCAATAAAATCAATAAACTGACGCACCACCGGAGTTTGATAACTGCGAGAGAGATAAACAGCCCACAAGGAAGACGAAGGCAAAGTATAGCGGTTCAATAGTGCGACAAGCTTACCCTGTTGCAAAAGCGGATTGGCCAAATCACATGGCAGACGGATCACCCCTTTCCCTGCCAACGCCGCACCCAATAAGGTACTGAGGTCATTTGCCCGTATATTGCCTTTTACCGACACTTCTGAGATTTGATTTTCGGCAACGAATCGCCATAAGTGGGTACTCAAATGGACGAAGCAATTGTGGTTGGCTAAATCTTCCGGTTCGACAATGGGCTCATGCTCATCCAAATACCCTTGGGTCGCACACACAACCGCATCGATATCCATCAGTTTTCTCGCAATTAACGTCTCATCGGGTTGATCGGTATAGCGCAAGGCGACATCGACGCGCTCATCCACCAATTGCGAAAAGCGATCGGAGGCAAGAATATCGACCGTCACTAAGGGATGCAGCCCAGTAAAGGCAGACACCGCATCAATAAGATGGTGCTGAGAGAAACCTATCGGGGCGGAAATGCGAATCGACCCCGTTAACGAATCTCGGCTTTGAACCGCGTCCAACTCCAAAGCTGCCGCTTCATCTAAAATGCGCTGGCATCGAATAAAGGCTTGTTCGCCAGCGTGCGTCAGACTGACTTTTCGAGTCGTGCGATGCAGCAAACGCTGTTGAAGCCAGCTTTCCACTTCTTGAACATGCCGAGTCACCTGAAGCCGGCTTAGCGATAAGGTTTCCGCCGCTTGGGTAAAACTTCGGCAATTGGCGACTTCAATAAAACTTTTGATGGCGTCGAGTCTATCCATGAGCATCTCAATTAGATCGATTTATTGAAACAATCTATATCATTTCTTCGTATTTATCCCGATATATCTCATGAGTAGACTCTCTCCATAACGAAACCTCGTAGAACCGGAGAAGAGAAATGAAAATAGCAATATTAGGCGCAACAGGTTGGATCGGCTGTACCCTTGTCAACGAAGCACGCGAACGCGATCATGATGTGATTGCTATCGCTCGCAATCCCAATGCCATTGAACGCGATGATGTAGAGAAACGTCCATTTGATGTTCGCCAGCCACACAACCTGGCGCAAACATTCCAAGATGCCGATTACGTTATTGCCGCCATTGGTGGCCGAGCGAATGGCGATCACAGTATCGTGGCTGAAACCGCTCAATTGTTACTGACGCAATTGGCCGACGTCGGTGTTAAGCGCTTGCTTTGGGTTGGCGGAGCGGGTTCGCTAGAAGTAGCACCGGGTGTCAAACTCGTTACCGTGCCAGAGTTCCCTGAGGAATACAAAGCGGAAGCGCTGGCTCAATCTGACGCCCTAGATCGGTTCCGTTCAACCTCCAGCCCCCTTACGTGGACATTTATCAGCCCAGCGGCAGAAATTTTTCCAGCAGAGAAACGTCATCAATACCGTGTCGGGGGCGATCAACTGCTCAGCGATGACGACGGTAAGAGCCAAATTTCCGTGGCAGATTACGCAGCGGCCTTGTTCGATGTATTAGAAACGAACCAGTACCTTAATCAACGCATTGGCGTAGCGTACTAAACTCACCGCCTGTTGCCCCTTCAATTGACTAAGCACACCTGAGCGTCTTAAGCGTTCAGGTGTGCGCCTCATTCTTCTTTGTCCTTTGTCCTTTGTCCTTTGTCCTTTGTCCTTTGTCCTTTGTCCTTTGTCCTTCAAGATCATGACAAAGTCATACAAAACGACGACATTGATTTTGTGCCCATTCTGATAACCTCCTGCTGTCAATCTCCTTGGTGGTCATTTATATTTGAAAAGGTGAAGTGAGTCGTATAACTTCTCGTTTCATATCAGTACTTCTGATGACGTACTCAATATAACAACAAAACAAAGCATAGAATGACACCATGGTAGAAGACCAGAAGTTGATCATTGTTGAAGATGACATCAAGCTCCAACAGATGTTAAGTGACTATTTTATGTCACAAGGATTTTCAGTGATCACCGTTGATAATGGCACGGATGCGCCTGAAATGATCCTCAACGAAAAGCCTGCACTCGTCCTGCTTGACCTGATGTTACCTGGTCAAGATGGGTTGAGCGTGTGTCGGCAAATTCGCGACGCCTATAATGGTAAAATCCTAATGTTAACCGCCAGCGATGACGATTTCGATCACGTTGCAGCGTTGGAAATTGGCGCGGATGACTTTGTCAATAAACCCATTAAGCCCCGCGTATTGCTGGCTCGGGTGAGGATGCTACTGAGACGACCAGATGTAGCCGTTAACCAAGACGCCAACAACTGCCGATACGGTACGTTGAAACTCAATCGTATTCGTCGAGAGTGTCAACTGGCCGATCAAACCATCAATTTAACCGATGGGGAGTTTGATTTGCTCTGGCTACTAGCAACATCAGCCGAACAAGTGCTGTCGCGGGAATCTTTGACCAAGGCTTTGCGAGGCATTGAATACGATGGCGTGGATCGCACCATTGACAATCGGGTGGTCACGTTGAGGAAAAAACTCAACGATACCACCACACCACCAAAGAAAATTCTCACGGTTCGAGGCAAGGGCTATATGTTTATGCCAGACACATGGAATGAATAAACACCGAAAATGAAGCGCATTTATCTGGAAGCCTTTTTTGGCCTGATTCTTTTGTTTTTTGCCACATTGTGGGGCTACGAGGTGATCGTCTATCAGTTAAATACCGACTACGATCGTGTACTGACAGAATTCGAGATCAATGCGTTTCATGATCTGCTAACGCCACTGTATCAGGAAAAAGGCCAAGCCTATTTCACCGAAGCGATGGAGAATTACGCCGAAGCCACGCGTTCTATTTTAACCATCTACGAGCAAAAGCAGCTGCCAAAAGAGATTGCTGCTGTTTTTGTCGATCCTGCAATGCTGGTTTATCTGGATGATGATTTTGATGTTTGGATGCGCTTTTCAGCTAACTCGACCATCTATCACTTAAAAGAAGATCTGCAATCACCGTTAAGGCAAGCTATCGATTTTAGCGGTAATTTAGTTTGGGTTTTCTTCATTATCGGCTTTGCTATCTATTGCGTCATTTTGATTTGGTTTCTAAGTCGTCGAGTTCGTGAGTTAGAACGCGTGACATTGGCCTTTGCATCGGGTGATTTGTCCGCGCGAGCCCGCACCACCGCGCGGTATTCCGTCGGATCCTTGAACAAAAGCTTCAACCTCATGGCGGATAAGATCGCCAATCTGATCACTAGCAACAAGGTTTTGACTAACGCTGTGGCTCATGAGCTGCGCACTCCAATTTTTCGTCTGCAATGGCAAGCCGATTTACTTGCCGACTCGCCACTCACCGAGATGCAACAAAAATCGGTTTCCAGCATGGTGGAAGACATTGATGAAATGGAAGCCATGGTAGAAGAGATGCTCTACTACGCCAAAATGGAAAGACCCGAAGCTCAGTTGCACACCCAGGCGATTTCTCTCCTGCCTTGGTGTGAAACCCTTGTGAGAAAATGGCAGAGCGAAACTTATCATCCCATCCATTTGCAGATCGACAGCTGTTGTGATCAAGCCAATGTTGATCCTCACCTTGTGAAAAGAGCGCTCGACAATTTGGTGCGTAATGCGATGCGCTACACGCAAACACAAGTTCGCATTCAAGTGACACACACAGCCGAGCAGCTGGAGTTTCAAGTGCACGATGATGGCAAAGGCGTCGCTGAACAAGATTGGCCTTACCTGTTCGATGCCTTTTACAGCGCCGACAAATCGCGTAACAAATCCACCAGCGGTTATGGATTGGGTTTGGCGATCGTCAAACAGATTTGTCAGATTCACAACGGCAGTGCACAAGTTGCGCATAGCCCACTGGGCGGGGCCTGCTTCATTATTCGTTTTTCCCTCTAACACAGAATGATGCCCTCGGCATCATTCAGCTTACCAATCTTACAAAGCGTGACAATTCATTACACAACTAGTACTGATTCCCTCAATAAAACATCGTACATTTCCATGCAGTTTTTTTAAGTAACAAATATGTCTGAATACAAAAAACGCACAAAAATAATACCAAGGTCACAAATCAACATCAGTCACAAAACTTAAAACACATAATTCTGTAACCAAAAATTCATTAAGGTTACATTCACGTTTGCACTTTAACTTAAACAGGAAAATTAAATTGAAACCGGGAAAAACAGGTATTCGTCGTATTGTCGACGCAACGGGCTATTCAATGAAAGGCTTGAAAGCCGCATGGAGCCATGAAGCCGCTTTTCGTCAAGAAATTGTTCTTACACTCGTCTTATCTATCACTGCATTTTTGTTACCGGTCTCTAATATTGACAGAGTTCTTATGATCTCAAGCTTGCTTGTTGTTGTCATCGTTGAGCTTATGAACTCCGCAGTAGAAGCCGTTGTAGACAGGGTCGGAAGCGACTGGCATGAGTTAAGTGGACGAGCTAAAGACATAGGTTCCGCTGCCGTATTTGTTGCATTACTGCTAGTTTTCTTTGTTTGGGCATCTATTTTAATCAACCTATTATGAATAAACTAAAATCATTCGCTCAAAATGGTGTATCGTTCACCACCTTTGCTTTCTCGCTAGCTCTGTACTTTACGGTTGTAGTAAACATTCCAGTTTACAAAGAACTTTACGGCATTTTTAACCAACTTGATGCCGTTAAAGTTGGTTTTGCACTGTCTATACCGTTCTTTTTTTTGGCCGTATTCAATCTTCTGTTCAACTTATTTTCTTGGCCTTGGGTAGGCAAGCCATTTTTTGCTTTGCTATTAGTCCTTTCGTCAATGGTTAGTTACGCAAGTTACAATTACGGCACTCTTTTTGACTACGATATGATCGTAAATATTGTTGAAACAGATACTAGTGAAGCAGGGGCATATCTAAGCTTGTATTCCGTATGCTGGACAGCGATGATGGGCATAATTCCAGCTATAACTATACTTAGTCTCAAAGTAAATTCTGAAAGTACAATAATTGGCACACTATTAAAAAAACTTGCCAGTATTGTTATCTCTCTAGTTGTCGTGGCCATCATTGCGGGACTCTACTATCAAGATTATGCGTCTATTGGACGTAATAATTCTTACCTCAGAAAGATGATCATTCCCACTCATTTTGTCTATAGCATTGCAAAGTATACAAATGATCAATACTTTACAACACCTCTACCCTATCGCGAGTTGGCTTTAGACGCTAAGCAATCACCTCAAGCATTAGAACAAGCGGAAAAGAAACCAACACTTCTCGTTTTCGTGGTAGGAGAGACTGCGCGCTCACAAAACTATGAAGTGAATGGCTACGATCGCCCAACCAACCCATATACTCGCGAGCTCGACATGATCTCATTCCAAGATGTCAGCTCATGCGGTACGGCAACTGCGGTGTCGTTACCATGTATGTTCTCTAACATGACGCGCTCAAACTTTGATCGCCCAACGGCAGACAATCAAGACAATGCGCTGGACATCTTAAACCGTGCTGGTGTGTCACTTCTGTGGAAAGAAAATGACGGTGGCGACAAGGATGTAGCAAAAAACATTCGCCTAGTGACTATTGACCGCTCTCGTAAAGATGCGCTTTGCAATGGCAGCACCTGTTTCGACATGGCGTTGTTGGAAAATTTTGAGCAAGACGTTGAGAGCTTGAATGGCAACCGTGTGATAGCGCTTCATCTGATTGGTAGCCATGGACCAACCTATTTCCAACGTTACCCGAAAGACAAAGCGGCCTTTATGCCCGATTGCCCACGCGCAGACATTGAAAACTGCTCGGTAGAACAGATCGTCAACACTTACGATAACACCATCCTCTATACTGATTATGTATTGAGTCAAACTATCAATGAGCTCAAAGCACTTGAGGAGCGTTACAACACGGCGCTGATTTACGTTTCTGACCACGGAGAATCTCTGGGTGAGAATGGTTTGTTCCTGCATGGCATGCCTTACAGCTTAGCCCCTGAGTACCAAACAAAAGTACCGCTGATGCTCTGGATGTCCCCAGGTTTCACGCAAGCAAAAGCAATTGACCAAAATTGCTTACTTACATCAGCAAAGAATATAAATACTTTCTCTCATGACTATATTTTCCATTCATTACTGGGAATAATGGATGTCCAAACGACAGAGTACGACCCAACTCTTGATCTCTTTAAACAGTGTCGTGCTCAATAAGGAAACATCAATGCGTAAGATTAATTTAGGTCCCTTACAGCCGATTGCTGCCTTTGCAGCCGTTGCCCTTGGTCTTGTGACACTCTCGCGATTCCTACTCGCTTTGTGGCAATTTGATCGCATTACCGCCGCTGATGGATGGAGCGATTTACTGTTTCAAGGTTTGCGCGTGGATATTGCCACCTTGTGTTGGCTATTTATCCTCCCTTGCCTCTTAGCTGCCATCCTGCCTGTCGACGGTATGGTCGGCAAAATTTGGCGCGCCGTGTTACGCGTATGGCTTGTGGCTGGTCTTTGGATCATGGTTTATATGGAACTGGCTACGCCACCATTTATCATGGAGTACGATCTACGACCAAACCGATTGTTTGTTGAGTACCTGATCTATCCAAAAGAAGTGTTCAGCATGCTTTGGCAAGGCTATAAGATTGAACTATTTATCGGTCTTGTAGGGTCCATCGCTACGCTTTGGTTAGGTTGGATTTTCAGTGGCAAAGTCACTGAAAATGTTCGTCAAATCAAATGGCAATGGCGCCCTGTGTTAGCCATTGCGGTTGTGCTATTGGGCGTATTGGGTGCACGTTCATCTCTGGGACACCGCCCGCTGAATCCAGCGATGGTGGCATTTTCCAGCGATCCGTTGGTTAACGATCTGGTACTCAACTCCTCGTACTCGGTCTTTTTTGCCATCAACAACATGAAATCTGAACGCAGCGCGGACAAGTTTTATGGCCAAATGAGCCAAGACAAGATCATCGAACTGGTGAAAGCCTCATCGGCCAAGCACGATTTTGTCCAAGGCTCACTGCCAACCCTCAACGTGAATAACGCCACTTATCAAGGCAAGCCCAAAAACCTAGTGATTTTGCTGCAGGAAAGTTTAGGCGCTCGTTTTGTCGGTGGCTTAGGCGGTTTACCGCTAACACCCAATCTAGACAAACTGTTGGAAGAAGGCTGGAACTTCACTCAAATGTACGCCACCGGTACACGTTCCGTTCGTGGTATTGAGGCCATCACCACGGGTTTCCCACCATCGCCATCACGTGCCGTCGTGAAACTCAGCAAGAGCCAAACGGGTTTCTTTACCATCGCGGACTTGCTGAAAAAACAAGGCTATCACACCCAGTTTATTTACGGTGGTGAAGCGCACTTTGACAACATGAAGAGCTTTTTCCTTGGCAACGGCTTCGAGCAAATTGTCGATGAGCCACAATACCAAAATCCGGAGTTCACCGGTTCTTGGGGTGTGAGTGACGAAGACTTGTACAACAAAGCGGATGAAGAATTTACCCGTCTTAACAAAGAGGGAAAACCGTTTTTCAGCCTCGTCTTTACCTCCAGCAATCACAGCCCATTTGAGTATCCAGCGGGCAAAATTGAGCCATATGAGAGTGAGTTCAACACGCGCAATAATACCGTCAAATACTCTGATTACGCGCTAGGAACCTTCTTCGACAAAGCCAAGCAGTCCGATTACTGGGAAAATACCATTTTCATCGTCATTGCAGACCATGATGCCCGAGTGTTTGGTTCGCAACTGGTGCCTGTCGATCGCTTCCATATTCCGGCAGTGATTTTGGGCAAAGGTATTGAACCACGAAAAGATGATCGCCTAGCGAACAACATCGATATGCCTCCGACGCTGCTGTCGCTGATCGGCATTGATGCAACATCGCCAATGATCGGCCGCGACTTAACCAAGCCTTTGGCTCGCGAAGATGAACGCGCAATGATGCAGTTTGACAAAAACTACGGTTATTTAACGCGTGACAGCTTGGTGGTGTTCTCTCCAGGTGAAAAAGTGTCGTCTTATCACTACAACTTTGAAGACAAGAGCTTAACACCAAAAGAGGTCAGCCAAGAGTCGCTCGATAAAGCCAAAGCCAATGCGCTATTTGGTTCGATGGCGTACAAATACAATTGGTACAAATCGGATTATTAACCGAGAACATACTAGGGGCCTGAAACGGCCCCTTTGTTTTATCGCGTTTTTATTTGGCTTACGCGCTTCTCGTTCATCTCAGATTAATCTAGTCTATGGATACTCAACGCTTCATTTCACTGGGTTTAGGAACACATATGCGAACTCTCGGAAATATTATTTGGTTTTTGTTTGGCGGCGTTTTTATGGGGCTTGCTTGGTGGTTTTTTGGCATTTTGGCCTTTATCAGTATCATCGGGATCCCGTGGGGAAGAGCGTGTTTCGTCATCGGTAATTTCTCCTTCTTTCCTTTTGGTTCAGAGGCGGTCTATCGCGACGAACTGACCAATAAACGCGATATTGGTACAGGACCACTAGGGCTTATTGGCAACGTGATTTGGTTCTTGGTCGCAGGCGTGTGGCTGGCAATTGGTCACATTCTTTCTGCTGTGGCGTGTTTTATCACCATCATTGGTATTCCATTCGCGCTGCAACATCTCAAACTGGCGGTGATCTCACTGGCGCCTATTGGCCAAACCATCGTACCGGTCGAAGTGGCAGAAGCAGCCCGATACCACAATCGCTCTCGTTAACGGACCTCAGCACCACCATTAGTGTGACACTGATTACAAAAACGCCACTTGTTCAAGGTGGCGTTTTTTCGTCCAGCGGCACAATTCGTGATCCTCACCCTGCTCTGTAGGACAAAAGATTCAATTGTCCGTGATAGCGATCTCTCATCCTCCCCCCTCCTCCCTCTAACACGTCTTATAAGGCTGATTCAGTTGGTGAATTGTTCATCAATAATTGAGCGAAAAGTCTAATAAGGAAATCAACGTGAAACAGGTACTGACTACACTCTCACTGGCCGTTACTGCCGCTTTGCTTGCCGGTTGTAACGCTTCATCTAAAATCGACACGCCTCCTACCGCCAATACCTATCGCTGCGATGCGGTTGCCATGAACAAAGCCGACGATTTACGCATTTATCAAGTCATGGTGGAAAGTTTCGTTAATGGCAACGATCAAATTGGTCACGGTACTGGCTATGGTACCAGCCATCATAAAGGCGATATCCAAGGGATTATTGATTCGCTCGATTACATTCAATCTTTGGGTATGAATGGCATTTGGCTGACACCGATTTTTAATTCCGAGCCTAAAGCGGGGCAAAACCATTGGGCTGATCGCCTTGACGCCACGGGTTACTTTGCCACTAATTACTTCGAGGTTGATCCACGCTTTGGCACAATGGACGACGCCAAACGTTTAGTCGAAGAAGCGCATGCCCGCGGGTTGTACGTGTTCTTTGATGGCGTATTTGGTCATCACAAAGGCGATGTGGCGGCTTCCCCCACAGGCAAGCTGCCTGCTGGAAGCAACAACCCGGTCGACTATCCAGAGAGTCTCGCCTTCTATCAAGAAGTGGCCGAATTTTGGATTAAAGAGTTGAAGATTGATGGTTGGCGTTTAGACCAAGCCTACCAAGTGCCAAAAGAAGCTTGGGTGGAGATTCGCAAAACCGTGGATAACGCTTCAAAAGCCGTGACGTACACCAACAGCAAAGGGGAAACCGTCAATCCGCTTGGATACATGGTGGCGGAAATCTGGGCTGGAGAAAACCGCATCATTGAAACAGGCTATGGCAGCAATGAAAATCCGGCCCTTTGCTCCGCCTTTGATTTTCCGGTCCGCTACCGTTTGGTTGAGACTTTTGGTGTGAATGAAGCGGGTGTTGGCGGAAAATCAGGGGAATGGCTAGCAGAAGGCATGAACTTGCATGCACTCTACCCTGAACACGCCAAACCCAATTTAATGATTGGCAACCATGATTTGGTGCGCTTTGGTGATCTCCTACAACGTGGCAACATCGCTCAGCCACAAGACGAAGAGTATTGGCTACGCCACAAAGCGGTGTTTGCCTTCCAAGCGGCCTATACTGGCCCCATTACACTGTACTATGGCGACGAAATTGGCGATCAAGTTGAAAACTTTGCTGCCAAAGTAGAGCAAGATTGCGCAGTGAAAGGGTTATGTGACGATCACGTGGCGCGCTCAAGTGGCAAAGTGGAAGGCGTGACTGCCACATTGAATGCCAATGAGCAAGATCTCAAACACTATATTCAACAGTTGATGAATTTGAGAAATCAGCACCCTGCGTTATCACAGGGTAAGCGCGTCAATGTACTGGCCGACAACAAAACCTACATCGACCATAAGAGTACCGATAGCGAAGCGATCCTATATGTGGCCAACATCAGCAAGCACCTGCAATATCTACAGCTTGATGCGGTTAAAGCAGGCTCTGAAGGGCACTTGACCGACCTTATTAATGGCGAAGAGATCAAACTGATCGACGGGCAATATTTGATTCCTTTAGCGCCATTGGAAGCACGCTTCCTCAGCATTGAGCACCCCTATAAAGCAGGACCACAAATCGCCAAAATGGCGCTCGCCAGCGGTATTGGCGAAGGCTTTATGGCGCAATGTGATAACCCGACCGTCGATGAAAAAGGCCCGATGCGCAAGAAGCTTTACGTGGTCGGCGATTTCAGTGACTCCAGTTGGCAGCATAAAGATCATCGCCAATTTGAATACAAAGGCGACGGCATTTACCAAGTGGTCACCAACGAAAAACCGGGCAGCTATCGCATGCAGTACGCAGCGAAGACTTGGACACCCCAATTCACCGCGAAAGGTCTCAGTTTGAAGCTAGGGCAAGAAAACCCACTCATCAAAGGGGGCTATGGGAAAGACACTGCCGTTACCATCATGGACGAGGGTCGCTACGTTTGGAGCTTACAGTTCGACGAACAAGGCACACCACTCAACGTGATGGCGTCAAAATGTGCTGAGTAACGCCAACTCAGTGACATAAAGCTGGGTGTCTCCACCCTGCTAGTTTGGGATGCTCTCACGAGCATCCCTTTTTTCTTTTATCCACTCTATCGACACGACTCAAACACCACAAAACACCCGCATGGATTGCCGTTACCTACCACCATACCGTGATAAGTTTCTAATATATTCATGAAAGCAATAGGATTGTAATAAAAAATTGAGAGATTCGTTAACTTTCTATCTTTGATGAAAATTTATCCTTAATTGATTTTTATATCATTAAACAGAAGGTTATATGCTAAATAGAATAATTACCCTAAGCACACTGGCTCTGCTCTCCGCCAATCCAGCTTCCGCACAGCTACTCAATGGCGATTTTGAAACATGGAGCGGCAATAGCCCACAAGGCTGGAGCACCATTGATTCTGGCATCGCCGTTTCTTCCGCCACAACCCCACTAAAAACCGGTAAGCTTGCCGCCGCAATTGCCGTCAATACCGGAGCACAAGGCAACACTGACTTCTTGCAGATGGTCAACGTGGAACAGGGCAAAACCTATCAGTTCTCGGTGTCGGTGTACCATACCGAAGGCAAAGTCATGGCGCGATTGATTGCCGATGGCTACCAAGGTTACTCCAATAACGGGCTCACTAATCAATGGCAAGAGCTGACGTTTTCCTACACCGCCACCAGCACAAAATCCATTCCTGTAGGCCTACGCTTTTATGACGTTTCCGGTTTTGATGGCTCAGAAGTGGTGTATATCGACAACTTCCAACCAACGGAATCGGCAACCACACCGACCGAACCGGAAAGCTGCTCCGCAACCACGGCAACCTTGTCACTGACAACAGACCAATACGCGTCTGAGACAAGTTGGTTGCTGAAAAACAGCAGCGGTACCACACTCTTCTCTGGCTCTGGGTATGAGAATTCCACCACTTACAGCCAAGAAATGTGCTTAAGCGATGGCCAATACACTTTTGAAATTCTAGACAGCTACGGCGATGGCATTTGCTGTGGGGTCGGTAATGGCTCTTATAGCCTTGTTGCCAATGGCAACACACTGGCTTCTGGTGGCGAATTTACCCAATCGCAACTCACGTCGTTCACCATCGGTGACTCTGGCACCACAACGCCTACTGAGCCCCCCGTTTTAGGCGACTACTACAAAGCGGCCGAAGGTAAGAGTGGCTTTGCGCTAAAAACCGCGCTCTACAACATCATCACTAACCACAATAGCCAAGGATACAGCGCGATTTGGGAACTGGCGAAAGTGGCCGATCTCGATCTTTACTACGAAAATGATGGTTCCATTTTGGATATGTATTCGGAAAAAGCCAGCGGCGCAGACAGTGTTCATTTTACCAAAGGCACCAACCAGTGCGGTCAATACAGCAAAGAAGGAGATTGTTACAACCGTGAACACTCTTTCCCGAAAAGTTGGTTTGGTGGCACAGTGGAACCAATGAACTCAGATGGACACCATATTTTTGCGACAGACGGCTATGTGAATGCAAAACGCAGCAACTGGCCATTCGGTGAGGTTGGCAGCGCAACGTACGTTTCCAGCAATGGTTCCAAACTGGGCTCGGCGAAATCTGACTTAGGCTATGCGGGCACTGTCTTCGAACCAGTAGATGAGTTTAAAGGTGATTTTGCTCGTGCTTACTTCTACATGGCCACCCGTTACGAAAACGCCATTGCTAATTGGGAAGGCAACACCACGAACGCTAACGATGTACTCAATGGCACCAGCACCACGGTCTTTGAACCTTGGATGCTCAACATGCTGAAACGTTGGCATAACGCTGACCCCGTTAGCCAAAAAGAGAGGGATCGCAACCAAGCGGTGTACGAGTTCCAAGGTAACCGCAACCCGTTTATCGATCATCCTGAGTTTGTCACAGCAATTTGGGGCAACTAAGTTACTTCCCCCTAATTGTATTAAAAAGCGCCCAACATCAAAGTTGGGCGCTCCTTGTTTTATCCCACTCTTTCTTAAATATTAGCGATAACGATTGAGGATCGCTTGATGCAGCGTAACGCCTTCCTCATTGGTTTGCTGTCTCAATATATCGATGCCTTTTTGCAGTTGATCGACCAGCTTCTTGGGCACGTTTTTATTGAAGGCAAAATAGAGCTCACCCTCTTTTAAGACATAAACGGTTTTAAAGAGCTTAGGATCTAAACCCGCTTGTGAGGTGAACCAGAGTGCCGCACTCTCATCGTAAGCAAGCAAATCAATGCGCTTTTTCATTAACTGCTCAGCCAATTGTGTCACGTAGTTGGCTTCTTGCATCGCCTCACGCGGTACTCCCAGATCTAGCAACATCTGCTCACCCACATCATCTCGAATAACGCCAATACGATAGTTCGCCATGTCGATGGGATCGTTGATGACGATATCGGAATCCACTCTCGCCATGACCACCGCTTTGATGTCTGCAATTGGCCCCGCCCATTGGAAGAGGTGCTCTCTGTGTTCAGTGCGTGTGGTTGAGAACAGCGCCGCGTCGTCGTGGGTCAAGGTTGCGCGATAAGAACGCGGCCATGGCTGAATCACAATTTGTTCGTCTTTGATATTGGTTCCTACAATGCTTGCGGCTTGGCGTAAAACATCAACCGAGTAACCTCTGGGCATCTTGTTTTCAAGATAGTTGGCTGGTGGATAGGATTCCGAGAAAAATGTCAGTTGCTGTAATGAGGTGACCGGTGGTGTTGCTGCACTGACGGAAAAGGTGAATGCAAGTAGTCCGCAAAGTGCCAAGCCGCTTTTTTGAAAGCCATTCATGATCGCTCCGTCAATCGTTTGGTCCTGTTAAAAAGCTAGTCAAAGATCACATGACCGTCTAGGGCTAAATCATCACAAACGCCATTTTTACTGGACAAATTTTTGGACAGAGCAAAAAGTCAGATGCTTGAAATCAGGTTATTTCTCACCAAACCCTTACGCACGCTACTGCATAATTTACCAAAACGTCGAATTTCATCAAAATGGGGGATCACACCACGCTTCATTGCATGTTCCCAATAGCTCAGTTCACCATCCACCATCTCAAGCAGTTTTTTCGGGCAGCCTACACACTCCCCTTTCGGACCACAGACAAACGTCTCTGATTCGTACAATGGCAATTCTTTTTTCACCGCGTCAATGATATTACGCATCGCGGTTTGTCTATCCGGTTTTTTAGTCATCGGTCGCACGCTTGCAAAAAAGAGCCAGAGTATAGCGTCAGATGAAAAAATCTGCACAGATTGTCATACGGATCACGTATAACGAAAACTATTAATAAATTCGATGACGTCTCAAGAATGTGATTAGATATTCAACTCGTCCCATCCTAAACTTTGTTTATTTTATAAATTACAGTTGGCTAAAGATGGAATCTTATCTAAGGAAAAAAGTCCTACCACCAAAAGAAAGCGGGGGCAATAACGACGCTCGAGAGAACAAAAACAATTTTGCCGCCCTCCCTCTAGGCTTTCTTGAAGAGCTCGCACAGTCAAACTCATTGGAAGACATATTACTGTGCACGTCATACTGGATTAGAGAAATCTTTCAAGCGGATAGATCAAGTATTGCGCTGAGAGAAAATGATGCTTATCTCAAGCTTTATGCCCTCGATGGTAATGACGTTTTACCAAAAGACTGTTTGATTCCCATACAAAGCAGTTTTGTTGGCCAAGTGTTTTCCCAACAAAAAACTGCGATTAGCCCAGATAACCGAAAAAGCAACATGATCGACTGTCAATGGCTTGTGGATGGCGGTCTGCTTTGCTGCATGGATACCCCTCTAAAATACAAAGAAGAATGCTATGGCACTTTAAACGTAGCTCACAAACAAGTGGATAGCTACAGCGAAATTGATGCGAAAATCCTCGAAACCATAGCCAAATGGGTAGCCGCTCAAATCTATAAACACAAACAAATCAACAAGATGATTGAACTCGCGCACCTTGACCCACTCACTGGTGCGCTCAATCGGCGTGCGTTTGTTGAAGCGACTTACTTTATCAATGACAAACCAAGGCAATACGACCACAAAACGGCACTACTGATGCTCGATCTCGACAAGTTCAAAGCGATCAACGATGCGTATGGACACCCCATCGGTGACAAGGTTCTGATTGAAATTGCTCAAATTCTTAGAAATAGCGTACGATCTGATGATTTGGTGGCAAGATTGGGTGGCGAAGAGTTTGCTATCTTGCTACGCCACGTCAACGCAGATGAAGCCCTAAGGCTTGCAGAATTGCTTCGAGCGATGGTAGAGCAAACCGTGGTTGAACATCAGAATCAAGCTATTCACTGTACCATCAGCATTGGTATCGCTCTTCCATTGCCGACCGATCAAGGTTTTGAAGAGTTAATGCAACGCGCCGACAAAGCCTTGTATGTGGCCAAACGAAAAGGACGTAATCAAATCATTCTGTCAGGCATTGGTGAGACTTAACAGACTGATTCTTAAGCTTTTTTGGCTTCCTTACAACCAAACACACCGCCACCGCAGCCAATAGAAAACCCACCATGGCTTTTGTATCAAACGACTCGCCAAACATCAGCCAAGCTTGCAACGCGGTGACGGGAGGAACGAGATAAAAAACCGATGCCACACTCGAAGACGCACCATTTTTCACCATATAGAGCAACAGCAGAATAGCTGCACACGACAACACCACCACGAGCCAAAGCAGTGTCAGAACAAAGGTTGTAGTCCATTGCACTTGCATGGTTTCAAACTGCCACGCAAAAGGCAGAAACAGGCATGCCGCGGCGAGATACTGCACCATAGCACCACCCACCATATCCACCCCATGGCAGAAACGTTTTTGGTACAAGGTGCCTAATGTGATCCCCACCAGCGCCATTAGGCACAGCGTAATCGCAAGCGTTTTGTGCGCTTCGGTTTGCCAATCCATCTTGCCAGAAAGCACCAAGCTGATACCTAGCAATCCTAGCGCTAAACCCAACCACTGCGAAAACCGAAAGCGCTCTTGAACCGTGACCACCAAAATCAGGGCGGTTAAAATCGGTTGAATCCCCACCAATAAGGAACTCAATCCGGCAGGCATCCCCAATGAAATGGCCCAATAGGTTCCACCGAGATACAACCCATGAATACTCAGCCCCACAACACATGAGTGCCAGAAGGCTGCCCCTGTCGGCACTCGGCGGCGTAGCAACACAATCAGCAACAAAAACAGCGCGATGTTTGCCAACATCCGGATCGCCAGCAAGGTCGCGGGTTCGGCGTATTGCAGGCCCAATCTGGCACCAACAAAACCTGAAGCCCAGAGCAGTACAAACAAAAAAGGGATCAAACGGAGCAGCATGGAAATTCCTTGTGGCTATTATTATCAACTTGCTGTTACTGTAATTGGGTACAGAAATGAAAATAAGTGACAGTTTGAAGGGAATTTATGGGTACAGATGAGCGTGATATCACACACAACAAGTACTTAGTGGTCGAGCAATATGTGCGGTCAGCCATCCAATCTGGCCTGTTCCAACACGATGAAAGACTGCCTTCGATTCGTCGTCTCCAACAGGAGCTGTCAGTCAGTAAAAACACCGTGATTCGTGCCTATCAAGAGCTGGAAGCGCAAGGTTGGGTCTATTCTGTTGAACGCTCGGGTTATCGTGTGAAACCCGCTTCGATCTCTCCTGAGCGCACTCATACCAAACCCACCAAAGTCGATCTGCTTTCTGTCTGTAAAGAATTTCTCACCTATCCGCACGAAAAAGAGCAACTGCCAACGGGGTCTGCGCACCCCAACATCGATGCCCCTGCCATCAAAAGTTTGTATGCGGAAATTGGTCGCCATAGCCGACGACAAAGTCAGCTTCCTAGCCACTACCAGTTGCCACCGGGCGATACCCTTTTAGTAAAACAGCTGGCCAAAATCACCGCCGATCTTGGTGTCCCTGTCCAACTTTCCGAGATCATCACAACCCACGGCGCGCAACAAGCCATCAGTCTGGCACTGCGAGCCACGACGGTGACTGGTGATATAGTCGCTGTTGAATCCCCTTGTTATTTTGGCAACCTCCTTCTACTCGAATCCCTAGGGTTGAATGTGTTGGAGATCCCCAGTTGTCCTAAAACGGGGATGGAAATTGACGCACTCGCCAAAGCAATGGAAGAGTGGCCGATCAAAGCGATTTTAGTCACACCAAATTTTACCAACCCCACCGGCGCCACCATGACGCTGGAAAAACGTCTGGCCCTTTTACAAATCAGCCATGATGTGCCGATCATTGAAGACGACGTATTTGGCGCATTGAGTTTTGAAGAGCCCTTGCCGACCCTAAAATCACTCGACAAAGCCGATCGCGTCATTTACGTCAACTCGCTCTCCAAAACTTTAGATTCGCGTTTGCGCATTGGCTGGCTGTTAGCCGGTCGCTACCAGGCTCAGATTGAAAAGCTTTTGCTGTGTGACAATATGGGCAGTTTGAACCTGATGCAAAGTGCGATCGCGTCGTTTCTCACCACGGGCAAATACCGAGCTCACACCGCCAGAATGCGTCGACAATACCAGTGTCAAAGTAAGCGCTTCCACGCCATGCTTAGCAAGGCATTAAATCAGATTCCCACGCTGGAAAATCGCTATCAATTGCATCTCAATCAAGGGTCGTTTTTGCTGTGGTTAATCCTGCCTGAAGGGGTGGATAGCCATGCGTTGTATCTCGATTGTCGCAAAGAAAAAATTAGCCTACTACCGGGGACGGTATTTGGCACACACAACCAATATCAACATTGCGTGCGTTTTTGTGTGGCGAACTTTACTAGTGATAACGATTGGCAGCCCGCCATCAATACCTTAGTTTGTCTTATCGCTCGTCATCTTTGAGATTCCCCTGTAAACGCTAAGTACATTTCCCTTTACGACACTGCCGTTAACCGTACGAAAGGGAGATTCGTCATTCACAATTCATCATGACATAATGCCCCATTCTTCAGGCAACCATTTTAAAGGACAAAAATGACTGCAACTGCCTATCTTAATGAGCTAAACCAACAATATCTGACGATTCATCGCACCAAAGAAGATTTCTTCTGGGAAACCTACATGGGGATCAGCGACGATCATCAAGGCTCAACCAAAGCACAGACCGAGTGGACCAACTTCCTTTCTCAAGCTTCAAAAATTAACGAAATTAGACAACAACTTGAAGCCGCAGAAACCATCGCAGACTCAAGCGAGAAAGCGCAGACGATTCAAGGACTCAATGGCTGGTTAGCCATGTTCCAATCGCACGCAATTGAATCCCCCGAAGCGGGCGAGCTTAAGAATGATCTGATTCAGTTTGAAGCAGAGATTTTTGAGAAGAAGCAAAAGCACGTGCTTACTTACGTGAACGAGAAGGGTGAAACGGTGGAAGGCAGCTTGCCGATCCTGAGCTCGGCAATCCGCGCCAACAATCAGGAATCCGTTCGCCAATCTGCGCATCAAGCGTTATTGGATCTCGAACAGTGGCTACTGCAAAACGGCTTCCTTGAGCTGGTGAAAAAGCGTAACGCTTTCGCCCGCACCATGGGCTACGCCAACTTCTTCGATTATTCTGTGGTGAAAACCGAGCACATGACCAGTGACGAACTGTTTGTGATTTTGGATGATTTCGAACAGCGCACTCGCCAAAGCCATCAAAATAGCCTGGATGCATTGGCGCAAGAGAAAGGCAAGGACGCCTTAAAAGGGCATAACTTCGTTTACTCTTTCTCTGGCGATGTCATGCGTGACTTGGACCCATATGTGCCGTTTTCTAAATCGCTACGCCGTTGGGTAGAATCGTTTGGTCGCCTCAATATTGATTACTCCGGAGCGGAGCTCACGCTCGATCTGTTGGATCGCAAAGGCAAATACCCGAACGGTTTCTGTCATGGCCCTATCCCTTCTTTCTATGACCAAGGAGTGTGGATTGCCGCTAAAGTGAATTTCACTTCCAATGCCAAACCAGACCAAGTCGGTTGTGGCTACGATGGCATGAATACCTTGTTCCACGAAGGAGGCCACGCCGCTCACTTTGCTAATGTGAAACTCAATGCGCCTTGTTTCTCGCAAGAATTTGCGCCAACCTCCATGGCTTACGCTGAAACACAATCGATGTTCTGCGATAGCCTACTTGACGACGCAGATTGGTTGAAGCGCTACGCATTGGATGACGCTGGCAACCCAGTACCAGACTCGATCATTCAAGCGATGGTCAATAACCGTCAGCCCTTCAAGGCTTATGCAGAACGCAGTATTCTCGTAGTGCCGTACTTTGAGCGTGCGCTTTATCAAATGAGTGACGAGCAACTCATGGCAGAAAGCGTGACCCAGTTGGCCCGCGATACCGAAATGCGCATTCTAGGTTTGGCGTGCAGCCCACGCCCTCTGATGGCCATTCCACATCTGTTGTCTGATGAAGCCTCTTGCGCCTACCAAGGTTACTTGCTGGCTCACATGGCGGTGTACCAAACTCGTGCCTACTTCACCGAGAAGTTTGGTTACCTATGTGATAACCCAGAAATTGGCCCTCTGTTGGCAGAGCATTACTGGCATGCAGGCAACAGTGTGTCTCATTCTGAGTCGATTAAGCGCCTGACAGGTGAAGGGTTCAATGCGAAATACCTCGCCGACGCCTGTAACCAAACTGCACAGCAGGCGTGGGAAAAAGAGCAGCAGAAAATCGCCGCCCTTGCCGAACGAGAGGTTCACACTCCTGCTAGCCTTAACGCAACCATCACCATCGTCGATGGCAGTAAGGTGTTGGCTTCGAACGCCATTTCTGACGCCGATATGTGCGATCAATTTGAAGCGTACATCGTCAAAACCTATGGTCGATAACTGATCGATATCCAGAGCCAGCAACGTGCTGGCTCTGCTTTTTCCCCTAGCTCTCTCTTCCTCCAGCTTCTTCTTCTCCTCGACGCCATCGCTGAATGTCTGACCGATTCCAAAAGCAGAGACACAACACTCATCTCAATAAATAACGCATTGAATAACAAGCCAACTTATATATGATGAGGCTACAAAACCAATTGCATATATGGCATAGCGTTTTGTTTTATTATCAATGATCAAAACTCTCCCACTCGTCTGCATAGAGCGAGAGATGAGAGAGTCAATAACAGACAACGGAGTTGGTCGTGAATAAAATTATCCTCGCTTCTGCAATTGCAGCGGCTGCCGCTAGTGGCGCGTATTTCTATAAAGTAGGACTCAATACTCAAGCAGGCGATGACTTCTTGGCTTATGTACCCGCGGATACCCCGCTGATCTCTTTGCAGACCAACGCCATTAATCATTACGAGTACTTAACCTCTATGGGTTATCAGAATGAAAGCTTCGCCGATGCGTTCGATCTGAAAGAGCTCACCCCAGAGCAAGCCTTTCTTCTCGCCTACTTTGATGGCTACCTTAACAGCGCCAGCAATGAACAAAGCCTCAAGAATTACCTTGGTACGGGCGACAACGTGAAACCACTGCTCTACACCTTAGGCATGGTACCGGTCTACAAGTTCGAGATTGAAAACCCAACGGCTTTCTGGGCCACCATCGATAAAAAGGAAAAAGAGACAGGTGCGACGCATGAAGTCGGTAAACTTGGCCAAGCTGATTACCGCCGCTATGTTCTCGCGGCAGAGCCAAGCGCAGAACAAAACCTTGGTTTTGTAATCGCCCTGGAAGGCAAGGTGGTCACCTTCACGCTCGATGTCCCGATGTTTGGCGCTGAGAACACATTGAAAATGGCACTTGGGGCAGAAAAACCTCAACACTCGTTTGCAGATAGCGGCAAGTTAGCCGCACTTCAAACTAAATATGGTCAAAATTACCAATTTTACGCCTACCTTGATAACCAAGAAGTGATCAAAGGGATCACGCTCAAAGGCAGCAACCAGTTGGCTCGTCAAATTGATGTGCTGCAACAGCTCTCTCCAGAAGATCAAATTGACGTGCTGCGTCAGCCGACTTGTCATTCTGAACTGACGACCATCGCCAACAATTGGCCTCGTATTGTGTCTATCGCGAGTTACCAATCCAAAGACAAACAACTGGTTATGGATGGCAGTATTGTCGTCGAGAGTAACAACCAAGTTCTCATCAATGCACTCAAAACCGTACGCGGCTTTATTCCTAGTGATGAAATTAACCGTGACAGCATCTTTGGTATGAGTTTTGGCCTCGATGTTGCCAAATTAGCGCCAGCGATCAGCAATATTTGGAACGATTTGACGCAACCAAGTTACTCTTGTGAACTCCTCGCAGACGTCCAACGAGAGATTCGAGGTGAGAACCCTGCTGCGGCCGTGAGCATGGGTGCTGGCATGGTAAATGGCGTAAAAGGCATTCAGTTTAGCCTGAATGATATTACGATGAACTTACAAGGCCAGTACGGGCCTGAATTTGAAAAACTGGATTTCCTATTCAGCCTCTCTTCGGATGATCCATCACTGCTAGTGCAAACGGCAAAAATGTTTGTTCCACAATTAGCAGAAGTGAACATTGAACCCAATGGCCAAGCCGTGGATCTCAGTGCGCTGGTTGAAGCGCAAACGGGGATGAAAACGCCACTCTTTGCGCGCATGAACGATAAACACCTCACGCTCTATGCGGGTGAAAAAGCCGCAGCGGGGTCAGAAGTCGTGCTCAAGCAGCCGTTAGAAGCAGGGGGTTTGTGGCAAGCCTATATGAACACTTCACGCGTCCTTGAATTCGCAACAATGGCGGCTGAACTCAGTGGCGAGCCAATTCCAGAAGAAGTTAGTGAAGCATTAACGGTGGATGCCACACTCAATTTTGTTTTTGACGCGAACGATAAAGGCCTAGAAATGCGTTACGACTACCGCATTGATAAGTCATCCATGAATGTTGCCAATCAATAATCACTGTCGCGATTGTGCGTTTATCCAAAGGGGCCATTGGTCCCTTTTCTATTCCCGGCAATTTCTATTTGCTAACAGTTGGTATACCCAAACAACTTGGCGTTGCAACCAGCACCGCTTCAGCTTCAAGTAGCAAAGGGATAGAACCCCCTCCACTGGCGCTCCCCCTAACTTGGGATGGTTTCATTCCGCACATCACGGAGTAAGACAAACGCGCTGGGTCCAGTGCATTTTTCTGGCATACCAGCACAAACAAAACGGCCACCAAATGAAACAATATTCGTTGGTGGCCGTTTACCCATTTGGTTTGGGTTTACTTCATTGGCGTACCGTCAGCAGGGTTGATAAACGCCGTCTGATCGGGATCGTCAGAATGATAGAGAGAGGCTTGTCGGTTGTGAATGAGTTGAGCTGCTAACGAAGGGCTTACTGCTCTGTGCTCACCTTTTTCCACTCTGAATTCGCCATCCCAAAAGTTATCCCTGAAGCGTCCTGACTCGAGGAACTCAACAACAACCTTCATCGCTTTCTCCTTTCTACCGCACTGGGTTAATTATAGATATGTCAATATAAGAAGTGATAATGCGAAGGTGTTATAAGCAAAGGAGGTATTACAACCAAAATCCAGTTTTCATGGCGCGATGTATTGAGCCAGAGAGACAATCAAAAATGGGCTGAAGAAACAGCCCATTCGACGCTCTTAGTGATTATCGTCTAAACACAAAGAGTTAGCGGAAACCATCAAAACGATAAACTTGATCGAGGATTTCGCCTTCTCCCGCGTTCACATCGCTCCACTCCGTACTGTGCCAAAAGCTTTTTAAGGACAGATCGGTGGCGTCTGAATTGATCAGTTCGCTGATTTCGTAGGAACCGACATAATCAGCGTGTATGACGTCAATCCTCAACTGACCATTTTCTATCGCCCAGTTAAACGGAAACTCTCCATCTTCAGCATCGACAAACGCCCCAGTGCCCTGCGGATTAAAGTAAAGCCATTCGTCGGCGGTAAACACACGTTGCTGATCGATGTACTCGTAATAGCCCACCGCCCAATAAGCGCTTTTGCCGCTATCGGTGCCAGCCATGAGTTCGGCAGTCAGTACGCTTCCGTCCCCCATTTGTGATTTACATTGCGCCACTGCGGCTTGATAAGCTTCAAAGCTTTCGTAGTAAACGGGTTTATCATTGGGCTCATCCCAAGGGGTATTGCCCGTATCACAGCTCACCGCGGGATCGAGCTGTGGCGCATATTTCATGTAGTCGACAGCGACGATTTCGGAAAGTCTCTCACTTTCTTCTTCCGTAACCACTTTGTTCCATTGGAAGTACCCTTTGAGGTAGTAGCCCGTGTTATGCTCGCCAGTGAGAGCAAACATATCCACATCGTCAGCCATTGGGAACTGAATAATCACGATCCCTTTGTCATTGATTGTCCAGGTGAGATCCTTGAGATAATTGCCGTTTTCAAGCATTACCCCAGCACCCTCTTCAAAAAACAGGTAACTTTCGCGCACGCGGTCTTCGGCATCATAGTAGTGCCATTGCATTGTCACCAACTGCTCTGGGGTCAGCGGTAGGTACAAACACGTCTCTAAGGCTTGATAGAAATCCGCTTCAGTCGGTGAACCAGCTGGGCGATTATTTTGTTCATCCCAACCCGTGTCACCATATGTGCAGAGTGATTGCTGCGCTTGCAGCACTTTCAAACGCTGCTGCGCTTTTTCACGGCTGGCAAAGTACTCATCGCCTCGTTCAGTCATAAACGAAATGCCGCTACTGTCCGCTTGTGCATTCTGCATAAAGATCGCTCGAGGAATGATCTCCTGCCACTGTTGTGGCTGTTCAACTTTGCCTTTCAGTAAATAAATACCGTTCACCACATCGAACACATCAAACGCATTGGCCAATCCACCTGGAGTAAAGGTGATCGCTTGCATGACATAACCCGATGCGTCATAGAAAGGATCATCGGTGACCAAATACCACACGCGCGGATCACCATTGTCGTGGTAACGGAATGATGGTGTAAACGCAGGTTTGGCATAGAGATTCAAATTCGGAATCATCTCTGACGTAATTTGGTCAACCGGCACGCCTTGCTCTAGCAAGCTATCCACTTCAGCGTTCAAGTCGATATTGCGATCAAACCACTGGGTATAGCTGTAACCCATCCAGATGTCGTCATACAAATTGAACACCGTGTATTGATGACCAAATACATTCGCGGACGCCGTAAAATCGTACCCTTCCAGTGCAATATGATGCCAAGTTTCGTAAGCGCGTTTCTCCGTGGCAGATATTGTGCGCTCATGAAGTGAGAACTCACTGAATTTCTCACCATCTGGCTTCTCTGACGACGTGCGTTTTATGGCATCCGAATCGGCAAGCAAGTAGCGCGAGCCAGATACTTTCGTACTGCTGTCTGCCAACAACTCAGTGGTTCTTTCCACCCAATACGCGGTGCGATTTTCCCATTTTTGGTTGTTGTAGTTATAGTCAGCATACTCTTCGTAGCTGTTGTCTGTCGGGCTCGACCAAATAGGCTGATGCTCCGTTAAGCGATAGGTGTTTTCGCTGTCAGCAACGAAAAGGCGGTATTGGTTTGTCGAGCCATTAGCTTGCCAATCCCGGTGTTCTTCCAGCCAAACAGGGATCTGTTCGCGACGTTTTTCTACGCCACGGTAGGCATAATCTTTCACGTGAGTCGCGTCATCATCGATCTTGAAGCCATTGACGACAAATTGATCCAACTGCGTCGTCACACTAGCCAGTTCACCATCCGTTCCCTGAGTGACGGTCACATATTGAATGGTGTCGATACCCAGTAACGTTTGTGGATGTTGTCGGCTGGTAAAATTCACGCCATCGAACGTGCGTCCTCCGCCATTGTCAGCCCCTTCCAAAGCGGCATCCGCTTCATCAATGTATTTCCAATACTGCTCACCCTGTGCGGTTTTCTTCCCGATCTCCAAAGATTGGCCAACAAACAAAATCTCGCCGTCTAAGTTGAAATCATATCGCCATTCGCTAATGCGGCTAAAGCTGCCATCTTTTTGCGTCTGTTCAATACTATGTTCTTCGCCCAGTAAATCCCCCTCTACGGTACGGAAAGTCCGTTCAACTTCCGTGGTGACCAAGCCACTGTTAAAGGTTTCGACGCTTGTGTAATAGGTCACGTCAAGCACTCTGGCTTCTTTACCGAGGTGGGTCACCGTTGGCCAACGATAGCTTAGCTCTGTACTTTGGTCTTGGGTTGATTTGTCCACATTGTCGGGATAGGCATCCACGAGGCTATCCACACCATCGTTATCGTGGTCGCCCGCTTGCGTGTTGTCGTTCGGGAACTCATCCACCACACTGTCATAACCATCTTGGTCATGATCCCCCGCCAATTTCGGATCGGTTGGATATTGATCCACCAAGCTATCAAAGCCATCCTTGTCTGGGTCACCCGCTTGCGTGTTGTCGTTCGGGAAGAGGTCATCGACATCCTTCACCCCATCGTTGTCATCGTCAGGGTCGGCGTTATCCCCCAGCTCATCACCGTCAAAATTACGATATTCCGTTGCATCGTCAGGATAAGCATCCAGTGAATCTGGAACACCGTCTCCATCATCGTCCATGTTGCCGTCGTTGTCGGCATCATAATTAAACTCAGGCTTCTTATCGGCCAGATCTTCTGCAGACGTATCTTCGATGGTCTGTTTAATGTCCTTATTAACCTGTTCCGCTGTATGCGCCATTTTTTGGCTAGCATCTGGGTCATCCATCGTGGTTTGATATTGTTCTGGAGTTTCAGCTAGCACGACGCCTGCTGTCACCAAACTACGCGCCGCAAATGCCGCTTGTTGATGCTCTTCATCCAAGAAGTCACCCAAAACTTGTTCATCCGTTAAACCTAGCTGCTCGGCAATGCGCTCAACCGATTGTTGCTGCTGAGCGGCGACGATTATGGGGTCAGTTTCGCCTTGCAGGCGATTCACCATATCAACATGAACAAGGGTAGAAAGTGGCGTGATGGCCGCTTCACCAGCGGGGGCAGACATGGTGTATCCCGCGGTGATGGGATCGACATTTCCGCCTTCCGTATCGATGGTTTCACCGGCTATCGCTTGCACGATAACGGCAAAGCTTTGGTAGTTAGCAACGTTGCTGACGTCCAATTGCGCGACGCCCTGCTGATTTGAGTAGGCGATGGGCTCACCGTCATCGTGAACCCAGTTAGGGGTGGTGTCCAACCACACCTTAGCATTGTGAAGATAGCCATCAATGGCTGTGACACTATAGGTATTAGGCACCGTAGGTGTGCTGCTGTCTGATGAGTCACTACCACATCCAACCAAACTGACCATCCCCGCCACGCTTAGTGCAATGACGATTTTATTGGCTCTCATGATTCCCTCCGAATTCCTTTTTATTTTCTTCTCACATCGCAATGTTGCGCGGTTACGCAACGGTTATATGCAGCTTAAAAAGGGAACTCAGTCACTTCATCACCCATGTGGGTGACGCAGCACGAACAATTGAGCGGGGCTTGATTTACATCAATAGAATTAATAACAATGGATCATTCATACAACCAAAGAATAAGATCCGATACGGTAATAGCGCGAGATCAGTTGATTTTGATGACGGCACCCTGTCTTGTGCAAAATCCGTTTAATCTGAGTACGAACCGTCTCTTTCGAGACAGAGCGATAGTGGGCAATTTCACTGCCATCCATCCCTTGCACCAGAAGTTCCAGCACTTCCAATTCGGCATCCGTCAGTACATCACCGTTATGCACGATCGAACGAATAGGGCTGAGCTGAGCAAGTCGTTTTACCATGCTTTGCTGGGCGACCCAACAGTTGCCCCATGAGATCAAAAACTGCCACAACCTCTTGAGATGATCACGCTGCTTAGGCGGTAATGCGCTGAAGCCATGACAACTCAACATCAAGTAGTGGTGCTCAACCAGTCTAAACAAACCGCAATAGGAATGATGAAGTTTCATGGTTGGGATCAGCACTTCACGAAAGACGGGGTTGCGGATCTGTTTCACTGGCAGCATCTCTTGCATGTAAAGATACTGGCCAATCAATCCCTTACGCAGGTAATACTGTAAGAATGAATCGTGATGCTGATTTTGCTGATAAATGTCCAACTGTTGGCTCGAAAATCCGAAATCAAACTGCAACCGTGGCACCTGATAAGGGTCCAAAATCATGAACACCACATTCTCGATACCCGCCTGAGCCAGTTCGCGCAAGACGATCTCTTCAAGCTCAATGGGTGAAATATTCACGTGATTAAAATCGAGTAAGGTCGAAAAATCTGATTTCATCATTTGCCCCGTTCGGTTGCTGTTTGTCCGGCCATACTGCAAGTGAACGCCTTGATAGTTTCACCTCAAATATTAGTTGAACAAATACTCAACCAAAGTACTAGAAACCGAACCAATGATCTGACGCACGTTTGTCGCGATATTGACTGCCAAAAATGAGGACTATGAATGAAAATGGAGCCAAAGACGGTCTGATGTTCACTCCCTAAAGCCAGTGAACAAAATTGAGCGAGAAGCCATGAAAATAACCCCTGTAGCGGCATCGTTTGGCGCCTTAGTCGAAGACGTTCAGCTCGGTGCCATCAACGAGCGACAATTTGAGGCGTTGTACCAAGCGTTCTTACATTACAAAGTGCTGTTCTTTCGCGATCAGTTGCTGACAGCAGAGCAGCATTTGGCAATCGGGCAATGCTTTGGTGAGCTGGAACCGATCCACCCTTTCTTTCCTCATTTGGCAGACGCCCCACAAGTGGTGGTGATTGAAACCCGAGAAGGGTTGCCACCTGGAGAGAGCTACTGGCACACCGATCTCACTTGGAAAGCCCGCCCCTCAAAATGCGCTCTGCTTCATGCCCAGCACTGCCCAGCTTCTGGAGGCGATACGATTTGGACCGACATGGAAGCGGTTTGGCAATCGCTTGATGATTCATTAAAGCAGCAGTTGAGACCGCTGTTGGCCACCCATGCTTTACACGCTTTTGAAAATAGCCGTTATGACCACAAGGATGAAGATGGGGAAAGCTACGTGGTGAAGAAATCGCGCGAGTTTCCAGCGGTACATCACCCTGTGGTAGCGCAGCATCCGGAAACTGGACGAGAGACACTGTATATTAATGAACAATTTACCCGTTGTATTGACGGGTTGGAGGAAGCGCAAAGCCAAGCGCTGCTAGAAACGCTTTTTGCCACAGCTCGAGAAGAGAAATTTCAAGTCCGCTTTCAATGGCAAGCAAACTCTTTGGCCATTTGGGATAACCGCGCGACCCAACACTTTGCTGTGACCGATTATGGCGATCAGCCACGTCGCTTGCACCGCGTCACCATTACTGGCGATGCACCACAAGCAACGCAACTTAAGTAAGCTGAATTCAGTTAAGGCTAAGCGCTTATTGGCGCCCCAACAGCATCATCACTTCAGCGTGATCAGTATGCGGGAACATATCAAACCACTGAGCACGCTCGACTCGGTAGCTAGGCAGATGCGCTAGGTCTTGCTGCATCGTCACTGGGTTACAACTGGAGTAAATCAAATATTGTGGTGCCAGTTGCTCCAACTGTGCAGTCAGCGCTTGGCCCAAGCCGCGGCGTGGAGGGTTAACCAAAATAAGATCCGCGGCTTGCGTTTGTGCCTGAGAATACGCCGCCGAATCCAACGCAGAGAAACTCAAATTATCAATGCCGAGTTGTTGAGCCGAAAGCTTCGCGCTGTTGATCGCTTCTTCTTCAATTTCAATGCCAATCACTTGCTCTGCGTGCGGTGCGCAGTGAAGCGCAAATCCACCAACGCCGCAGAAGAGATCCCACATTTGGCGTGGTTTGAGCTCGGCTACCCAATCGCGCGCAGTGGCGTAAAGCTGGGCCGCCACATGCGGATTGGTTTGGAAAAAGCTTTTTGGTCTCACCACCATCGGCACACCGTTAAATTCTTCCAACAAATATTGCGCATCAGTGAGAAAGATCTCTTGCTCCCCTTCCAAGCGAGCCATGTGGATCGGCTGAATGTTCGCGCTGATGACACGAATGGCAGGAAACGCCTGTTGCAACCTCGGCAAGTTGTGGCGAATGCGTTCAAGTGCTACCTCAGTTCTCACCACAAAACGCAGCATAAACTCGCCACGAGCCTGACTACGAGTCAGCAAAACAAACTTAAGCTCACCTTTTCTCTTCACTTTGTTGTAAGGTGGAATGCCTGATGTACGTATCCATTCTTGCAGATAGGCAAGCAGCGCTTGGCTATCTTGGGTATAGAGCGGGCAATGGACTAAGGAGATGGGCGTGCCGTCTTGGACACTTTCGATCCCCAACGTAGGTTGATGCGCGGCACCAAGCGCGACCATTTTCGCTTTGTTACGGCAATGCATTGAGTCACTTTGAACCGGAGCCAACCACGCACTTTGTGCAACATCAGAAAACAAGGTATGTAACGCATTGTCTTTCATTTCAAGCTGTTGAAAGTAAGGAGTATTCATATGTGTGCAAGAAGTGCAGCTCTTTTGCTCAAAATAAGGACAGGACATGGCAATCGCAACAAAAAAAGAAAACGGCAGTCTATTCCTCTGCCAGCAATTGACCATTCCAATTATTTGTCATTACGATTAATAGGGCTAATAACAAGAGATTCGACATTTTTCATCATAGCAGATAAAGTTTGTGCACATTTTCTGCTAAGGATTGAGCTATGAACGCTGTTATTGACACTCTGCTTTCCCACCGTTCTATTCGCAAATTTACCGACCAAGCGATAACGCCAGAGCAACTCGACACCATCATTCGAGCAGGGCTAGCCGCTTCTTCTTCCAGTTTGCTACAAGTGGTCTCAATCATTCGCATTACCGAACCAGCCAAACGTCAGCAGCTTGCCGAGCTCGCGGGGCCACAACACTATGTCGAAACGGCTGCCGAATTCCTCGTGTTTTGCATTGATTATCAACGCCACGCCACCCTCAACTCAGAAGTACAAGCGGGCTTTACCGAGCTGACATTGATCGGCGCGGTGGATGCCGGCATCATGGCGCAAAACTGCTTATTGGCCGCAGAGTCGATGGGGTTAGGTGGCGTTTACATCGGTGGGCTGAGAAACAAAGCCGCCGAGGTGGATGCCCTTCTCGAACTGCCTCCATTCAGTGCCGTCTTGTTTGGTATGTGCTTAGGCCATCCTGACCAAGACCCTGAACTCAAACCACGGCTGCCCGCGGAGGTGATTCTCCACGAGAACCACTATCAGCCGCTCGATCTCAGTAAAGTAGAGCAATACGATCAAACCATGCTCGACTACTATGGCAAGCGTTCATCAAACCAAAAACAAGCCAGCTGGTCTGAACAAGTCACAGGTAAGCTGGCGGGGGAATCTCGCCCTCATATCTTGCCTTATCTACACAGCAAAGGCTTGGCGACAAAGTAACACTTCTCCGCAGCGACATACCTTAACGACGAAAAGGCAGAACCCAAGTTCTGCCTCAGATTGATGACGAACCCCGCTTTTTAAGTGGGGTTCTTTTTTGGAAGCGACCGTAGGTCGCGATCGTGATTTTTTTTGTTATATCGTGCGCAGAAGTTTCCATTCATTACACGGGTATACAGAAGCAAGTATCTGCCTTATTTCTGCCATATTTAAGCCCATTTTTCGTAGATAGTTCACCACCAACGCTATCTTCTTGATGTTTTGGGCTGCCGCTGCCAACCAACATTGCATTTGCACATTGGCTAGACCTCGGAAGCGAGCATAACGATGAY
>NZ_NPKW01000609.1:0-371 GCF_002265885.1 Vibrio sp. 03_296 | reverse complement strand
TASTTTCTGAATGTAGGGGAACAGAAAGCAGGGATAAGGGTTGTAATAGTCTTGTAATATTTATGTGGCGGGAGTTTACACGGCAAAGATTGTTATTCTAGCTAGGAAAAATAAAACAGATAAAATGTCTGTAACTGATTGAAATTAAGCCGTAATCTGGTTGGTTTGAACAACGAAATACGTATTGACATTTTCATTCTCAGAAACTTATTTTGTGAAAATAATGTATAAAAGCACTCATGAGTTGTAACGCAATTCAATTATTGCACTTTAAGTAAGACATGGATCGACTTTAACACTCAAAAAGTAAACGATAAGCCGAGGCTAAATAGGTTTACCTCACCAACCAACTCGTTTGGTGGGAGTTGAGG
>NZ_NPKW01000608.1:0-802 GCF_002265885.1 Vibrio sp. 03_296 | reverse complement strand
GCAATCAGGACTCATTGTTCAGTTAGGAGAGCGGATCATCGAGCTCGTCGTGCCGAGCAAAAAACTACTTGGAAGCGTCGTTAGGTTATCGAGTGAAACTTGGCGTCAACTGTTCTGCGTATGAGCTGAATGATGAAGAGCGATACCTTAATTACCTCAATAAGATGATGCAAAAGTATCATCTCGATCCCTGCGATTTCGTGATTGAACTGACAGAAACCGTTTTACTGACTCAAACGGGTAAAGAGCACATGGTGCTGGATGCACTCAGAGATCGCGGTTCAAGTGCACTCGACGATTTCGGCACGGGTTATTCAAGCTTGAATTACATTCACAGCTACCCAATCGACACGATAAAAATCGATGCAAGCTTTATACGTAATATGCTTTGTAACGATACCGCTGAACGCGTAGTGTGGCTTATCACACAACTGGCCTTACAACTTAAGGTGAATTTAGTCGCTGAAGGGGTTGAAGAAGAGCTGGCGTTGAAAAAATTGGTCGATATGGGATGTGAGCAGATCCAAGGCTATTACTATTCTCGTCCAATGAAACCAAGCCGAATCGTAGACAAACTGAGCGCTGAACAGATCAAAAGCGCCTCTTAGCTTGCCTTAATCAACCGGTGGCGAACTCACAACAGGCTATGAAAAGGGACGATATTCCGTCCCTTTTCCATGGCAAACCTTTGTGGATTTCACCTTGCTGAGTAAGCACCCAGCAACTATTGAAACGCTTCACCCGCAGCCGCGACAAAGGTCATTTCAACCAAATGAGTCTGGGTCAGCAAGCTCAGCTTTGA
>NZ_NPKW01000607.1:0-776 GCF_002265885.1 Vibrio sp. 03_296 | reverse complement strand
TTACTCGGCGCCACATGGCTCGACACTACATTCCACACATCGGCATTTTGCAACATTTGCTTGGCGTACATACCAGCAGGTACGGAGTTGGTATCTCCTAGGGCGAGCCAATTGCCTGTGAGTAGTCTCTGCCACTGTGCTTTGGATGAAACATCAAGAGTTATACTGTTGTTTTTATTGGTAATAACAACCAAATTATTGGACAGCAAATTAGTGACACTGTCGCTTTTGATAACCCCATGTTGAACTAGATAGTCCATCCATTGGCTATTGCGAGAGATAATAAATGTCGCCCGGTGCACCGCTGAGCAACTGCCTTGAGAGGGATGAGGAGCCACCGTAAATTGCCTGTACTTTTTGATGACTCTGACGTTCGTAACTCTCAATGACATCATTGATGGCATTCGTCAGTGACGATGCGGCATAAACGCGCGTTGTTTGTTGAGCACTTACCACAGGCGCTAGCAGTAGCAGCAGTAAACTCAGCCATTTTTTCATCATACTTCGCTCTCTATATGCCCAATAGACTCAGATCCAAATGTTCTTCAATGGCATCAGCGATCCGGTCTATCGCCTGCTCCTTTAGTTGTTCGTGATTCTGTGCCTTGATTTGCACACCATTGACCCACTCACAAATCAGCTCTAATGCGGCTTCAGAGTCTAAGAAACCATGTAAATAACTGCCCATGATCTGCCCGCATTCGCTTAGGGCGCCTTCAAGTTGGCCATCATCTTTGGTGATCGGTTGATGTTCATTCACTTGCGAGCGCCCAACG
>NZ_NPKW01000606.1:0-1504 GCF_002265885.1 Vibrio sp. 03_296 | reverse complement strand
AGCGCATTGATTTATATACAGCGAACACGAAATTAAGTTTAAGAGCAGATTCAACGTTGTGCCACGGTGCATAAGAATTTGGTGCTGTTGGATCTCACCAACGAAGAGACCATTTACGCAGGCAACCGCTTCATCATTTATGCCCTGTTTCCTGACTGCAATATTTCAATCCATAAAATGTGGGGTTTTCAAAAGCAAAACGTGGTTTTCGCAACGGGCAAATCGATTTTCGATCGAGGCTCTAAAAACCAACGTGGGCGAATTGATGTTKAAATATGGCGGTGGTGGGGCACCAAGCGGCAGGTACCTGTCAGATCAACCTTGAAGACGCAGAGCGTGTCCAAGCTGAACTGATTGAGCAGATAAATCGGGACGGTTAAAGACCAATAGCCTCGCATTCGCGAGGCTTTTTTTTGTTAGTATGCCGCCAAATTTTAATTTTGGACTTCAGCACAGCGCGTTTTTCTCATGAGACATCTGAAAACAACGATTCACCCTGATATCGAACACTAGACGAAAAATCATTTTCCAACGCAGCGCCGCGCGCAGCCATTTGTGTCGATGGTGAAGATATTTTATTGCTCTACACCGAGCGCTACCACGATTACACCATTCCTGGTGGTGGCATCGATGAAGGAGAGGATGTGATCGCGGKTKGTCGCGACTTGAAGAAGAAACTGGCGCAAAGAACATCCACAACATCAAACCATTTGGTATCTATGAAGAGTTTCGTCCTTGGTACAAAGGGGAAGCAAACGTGATGCACATGCATTCTTACTGCTACACCTGCAAGATTGACCGAGAGYTAGGCGAAACGCGCTTTGAGGAATACGAAGTGAAAAATGGCATGAAGCCACTTTGGGTCAATATCCATCAAGCGATAGCACACAATGAGCAGACCATGGCGGAAAGCCCCAAAAAAGGCATGAGCATAGAGCGCGAAACTTTCCTGCTGCGTCTCATCGCCAAAGAGTTGCTGTAACGACGATAAAATATTGAGAACAATAGATTTGAACTATGAATTTGTTCACTTCTTTTCACCAGTTAATGGATTTTCTAGATCAAATTGTAGACATTTTCGAAGAAACGTAACCATTAGTAACAGAGAGGCTGTAAGCAAAATTCCCTTGAATATACTCGAGAAAGTCTTATTTAACGGATGGCTGCTTTCATGAAATCTATTGTTTCTCTTACTTCCGCTTTGTGTGCCAGCGTTATGGCATTTTCCGCTCATGCCGCGCCGACCGTCATTCCCGATCCTCCCGCTTTGGGGGCCAAAGGCTATGTGCTGATGGACTACCATTCAGGGGAGGTCTTGGTCGCCAAAAATGCCGATACCCAGTTAAATCCTGTCCAGTTTAACCAAGTTGATGACGGCGTATGTGGCGGGACAAGAAATGAATCGCGGCAACATTCGCTTTTCAGATCAAGTGGTGATCAGCCGCAACGCATGGGCAAAAACTTCCCAGACTCTTCGAAATGTTATCGAAGTGGGTACTTCTGT
>NZ_NPKW01000605.1:0-942 GCF_002265885.1 Vibrio sp. 03_296 | reverse complement strand
TTGCCTTGAATATCCGTCCCCAAGTGCCTTGTCATATAAGTGACAGTTTCATCGGTAAGAAACACCGCCATGCGATCAACGCCAAGACTGCTGAATCGCGAAGGAGACTGCCGATTTACACACATCACTTACCGTTGTGCAACGCGACAATTCAACCATGCTTGAATGGAGCATTCGCATCATTTTGTTCTTGGCGTTTACGGATATAAATTTGCGATAACAGCGAACCAAACGATTGCAGCATCTGCTTTTGATAACTGGTGATCGGCTTACGGTGAATAAAATTATCCAGCGCCAGCCAACCGAACGGTTCATGGCCATCACGTAGAATCAACATCAAGTTCCACCCCTGCCCGACCACTTTCCCTGCGGTGTAAAGCGGGGTTCATTCGAGATTCACCAGATGGTGTCGCGTGAAGAGAGAGCGGTAACAAACTCTTCACCCAACTGATGAAGATCGTATTGCGTGTGAAATTCACTGATGGTGTTGCCGTGTTCATCGGTGCCATAAGTACCGTTGAAGCAGCGTTTTTTCATGTCGAGTAATCATAAAAGTTGATCGATCAAACCCCAACCTGTCTCGTAGCGCTTCCACTGCTTTACGATAGAGATCGTTTAACGTGCTGGGGTTGGAGATTTCCAACGCCACTTCTTGCACCAACTTCATGTTGTCAATAAAACGTTCACGATGGTTAATTTCGTCAATGTACTGCGCTTCACGGATATCGCGATTTTTGATCTCTAACGACGCTTGTTTTCCGCACGGATACATTGCCATCTGGCCGCAATCAACTGCATCGCATCGTGGGTTTTCTCGTAGATATGATCGGCAGACCCCGCTTTTACCCCTTGGATCAGAATGTAAGTTCGTAGCGATGGGGAAGTTATCCAGCATCATGATGTAGCTGTTCCCCCGAGGAGATCACGGTGATCCCAGTTACA
>NZ_NPKW01000604.1:0-776 GCF_002265885.1 Vibrio sp. 03_296 | reverse complement strand
TCAATCCCAAACCGGTGATTGCCAAAGAGAAAACGACTCATCAAAAACAGCCATTGCCAAGCCGAGGTAAACAGTAAATTGGTAAAATCAATGGGGCTAACTGAGAGCCGCTGTTCGCTAGCCGGTACGCTTTAGCTCTGTTCACTTGGGTATTGATGATCAAACAAGAAATCGCCAGCAAAGCGATAGCCACGGGCAAACTGAGCCAAGTTTGCAACGTTGCTGTTGCCTCTGACGCTGCGATATCGACAAACACCAAAACAGGCAGGAGCAACAAGGCGGCCAAGCTGAATGTCCAAGAAGTTAMTCTCCTTGGGTGACAGCGCACTCTTACTGGCTCGATAGAGCGTCAGTTGAGATCCCGAGTTGAACACTCCCCTGCAACCCACGCCAGCAATTCGAGCCTTAATGAGAACTCCCCTTCTTTCCCGGACCAATAATATTACGCCGACAAACGTCGCCACCAACGCCGCTATCGTCAATTTCGACACACTAGGTTTGAAAAAGAGACGCTCAAGCAACGGCATAAACAATGGGCCAGTAGCAAAGAGCACCACGCTTTCCACCAAACTCAGATGTTGAAGCGACCAAAGGAAAAAGAGTTGGCAGAGGGCGATACACAGCGCGCGGCCGAGCAAGGGTTTCATTTCCGCCTTATTGGGTATTTTTATTTTAGTTATTCTTAATAGAGCCAATAGTAAAACGGCTGGCAAGGCAAAGCGTAAAAAGCTAAACCATTCGATAGGAACAATATCGACTAAATATTTGGAAATCAG
>NZ_NPKW01000603.1:0-785 GCF_002265885.1 Vibrio sp. 03_296 | reverse complement strand
TTCATGTCCCGAGTATGCCAAGTAACTGGTAAGCGTCCTGCAGTTGGTAACAACCGCTCACACGCACGAAATGCTACTAAGCGTCGTTTTCTGCCGACCTACAAACTCATCGTTCTGGGTAAGAGTAGCGAAAAACGTTTGTTAAACTACGTCTGACTGCTAAAGGCATGCGCATCATCGATAAGAAAGGCATCGATGTTGTTCTAGCTGATATGCGTGCACGCGGCGAAAACGTTTAATAAGAGGAATTAGCAATGGCTAAGAAAGGCATTCGTGAGAAAATTCGTCTAGTATCTACTGCAAATACTGGTCACTTCTACACAACTGACAAAAACAAGCGCAACATGCCAGGCAAGTTCGAGATCAAAAAATTTGATCCAGTAGTACGCCAGCACGTTGTGTACAAAGAAGCGAAAATCAAGTAATTGATTGAGTCTCTTTGAAGATTGTAGAAAACCCAGCTTTCGAGCTGGGTTTTTTATTTGCTGTTTTTAAGCTCCTCCTAGAACCTAGAACCTAGAACCTAGAACTAGAACTAGAACCTAGAACTAGAACCTAGAACCTAGAACCTAGAACCTAGAACCTAGCTATTGCTGCTTTCACGGTATTGGTATTGGTAGTCAACATCGACAATCGCGCGGTAAGCCACTTTGCCGCTCTCTTTCGCAAATTCTTCTACTTTCACTTCAATGTCTGAAATTTTCAGTGAATCGTAAACAGGGCGTTGGCTAAATACGGAAAGCTCGTGAGTCAGTTCAGTTGGCGTCATGGCGCGCAGCTCTGTG
>NZ_NPKW01000602.1:0-1216 GCF_002265885.1 Vibrio sp. 03_296 | reverse complement strand
TTGGCCAAGCGGTCACTAAAGAAATCTTTAAGCGTCATCCGCAGRARTTGCACGTTGTTGATATCAGCGAGAACAATATGGTGGAGTTGGTCCGCGATATTCGCAGTTCATTCGGTTACATAGATGGTGATTTCCAAACATTCGCGTTGGRCATCGGCTCTATTGAGTATGATGCGTTTATTAAGGCGGATGGTCCAATATGACTACGTATTGAACTTATCTGCACTTAAGCATGTTCGCAGTGAGAAAGATCCCATTTACCTTAATGCGAATGATCGATGTCAATGTATTCAACACTGATAAGACGATTCAACAGTCGATTGATGCTGGCGTTAAAAAGTACTTCTGTCGTCTCGACGGATAAAGGCGGCCAACCCAGTCAATATGATGGGGGCGTCCAAACGCATTATGGAAATGTTCTTGATGCGTAAGAGTGAGCAAATTGCCATCTCAACTGCGCGTTTTGCTAACGTGGCCTTTTCTGATGGTTCACTGTTGCATGGTTTTAACCAACGTATCCAAAAAATCAGCCGATTGTCGCACCAACGATATCAACGTTATTTGTCACTCCTCAAGAATCGGGTGAGCTGTGTTTGATGTCGTGTATTTTGGTGAAAATCGCGACATTTTCTTCCCGAAACTCAGTGAAGCATTGCATCTGATTACATTTGCAGACATTGCGGTGAAATACCTAAAACAAAGAGGCTACGAGCCGCATTTATGCGCGGATGAAGATGAAGCTCGTGAACTGGCGAAAACGCTACCAGCACAAGGCAAATGGCCTTGTCTTTTCACCGAAAGTGATACAGACGGGTGAAAGGATTTCGAATGAGTTTTCACTGATAAAGAAGTGCTTGATATGGCACGTTTTGAAAATTTGGGCATCATCAAAAATGAATCTCTGTACCAACCGGAGCTGTTGAGTCTTTTTGAAGAACAAATTGCCCAAATGAAAGATCAACGAGCTTGGAGCAAAGAGCAGATTGTGGCGCTCTTCTTTACGATGATCCCTGACTTCGGTCATAAAGAAACGGGCAAATACCTCGATAGCAAGATGTAAGGGTGAAGAAGAATGAACGCACAGTTACTGGTTGAGTTTGTACGCGACCAATACCAAACCCAAGATTTTATTCCATTGCATGCCCCTACTTTTCGCGGGCAATTGAGGAAAGCGTATGTAAATGGAAACCATTGAAAGCACGTTTGTCTCCAGATG
>NZ_NPKW01000601.1:0-1081 GCF_002265885.1 Vibrio sp. 03_296 | reverse complement strand
GTTGACAGGCATTATTGAAGAGATGCTGGTGGCGACTTCCAGTGAGCGTCAAGGACGAGCCATCGACCACGATCAATMSGGGTCGATGGAACTGAAAAAACGTCAGGGTTACTTCTAAGGATCTAAGGAAAGAAAATGAATAGTGCAGTTCAAGCTCAGCTCGCTGAGTTAGGTATTGAAGGTTACCTAAATCAACACCAACACAAATCGCTACTTAGATTCCTGACATGTGGCTCGGTAGACGATGGTAAAAGTACCCTGATTGGTCGTTTGCTACACGACTCAAACAGATTATGAGATCAAACTTGCGGCAGTGCATTCAGACAGTCAGCGCGTTGGTACCACGGGCAGTCGTCCAGACCTTAGCGTTGCTAGTGGATGGTCTACAAGCGGAGCGTGAGCAAGGCATCACCATCGATGTGGCTTACCGTTACTTCTCAACCCAGAAGCGTAATTCATATCGCGATACTCCGGGCATGAGCAGTACACGCGCAACATGGCAACAGGCGCTTCAACGTGTGACCTAGCGGTGATTCTGATCGACGCGCGTAAAGGTGTGTTGGATCAAACGCGTCGTTCACTCGTTTATCTCCAATTTGCTCGGCCTGAAACAACTTTGTGGTTGCCGTGAACAAAATGGACTTAGTGGAATTTTCTCAAGACAACGCTTTGAAGAAATCAAAGCGGAGTACCTAGAGTTTTCGAAAAACCTGCGCGGCGAAACGGATATTCAAATTATCCCAATCTCTGCTCTGGAAGGCGACAACGTGGTTGAGCTGAGCCAACAAATGGCTTGGTACCAAGGCCCGACACTACTCGAAATTTTGGAAGCGGTTGACGTTGAGAAAGAGAAAGAAGCGGGTGAATTCCGTTTCCCAGTGCAATACGTTAATCGTCCAAACCTCGATTTTCGTGGTTTCGCTGGCACCATTTCGTCTGGTGTGGTGAACGTGGGCGATCGCATTACGGCGCTGCCATCGGGTAAAAGCTCAACCGTTGCGCGCATCGTTACTTTTGATGGTGACCTTGAACAAGCACAAGCGGGTTTGGCCGTGACGCTCACGTTAGCCGATGAAATCGA
>NZ_NPKW01000600.1:0-448 GCF_002265885.1 Vibrio sp. 03_296 | reverse complement strand
GTGTAAGCTCCATTGCTGCAAGCGGTCAGGGCTAAGGTGGCGCAAATCGTTAAAATGAGTTTTTTCATCCTGTACACCTACTGTTCCCAAAAGGGCGTTATCCGCACGAATCCATAAACATTAAAGTACTAAAAGAAAAAAGGTTGGTGATCGCTCACCAACCTCTCATAACACACCGATAGATATTAGAGTTCGAGATAATCTAATATGCCTTCCGCGGCTTACGGCCTTCATCAATGGCCGTGACCACCAAATCGGAACCGCGCACCGCATCGCCACCGGCAAAAATCTTCTCATTGCTGGTTTGGAATTGGTAAGTCTGTTTCGCGGCTGCTTTGATGCGACCCCATTGATCGAGTTCAACCCCATAGGGTTCCAACCAACTCATTTGATGGGGTTGGAAGCCAAAGGCCATGATCACCACATCGGCTGGTAACACATGCTCACT
>NZ_NPKW01000060.1:0-2235 GCF_002265885.1 Vibrio sp. 03_296 | reverse complement strand
GGCCGCTATAAAGGCAAACGAATTATCCAAGGTGGGCGCGCTCAGGTGCGTACAGTCCTGTATATGGCGATGATGTCTGCAATGCAATCTAACCCTGTTTTTAAGACCACATATCAGCGATTACTGGAAGCAGGAAAACCCAAAAAAGTAGCCATCATTGCCTGTGTTAGAAAGATGGTTGTGATCCTGAATTCAATGCTAAGAGACGGAACTATGTGGAATGAAAATATGGCGAAAAATTAACTATTGACGCCATACTCGTTTGTTAGCCCAATTTGCCCAACGTTAGCGAACGATAGCTTCCGCAACAAATGTCGTTCTCTTGGTAGCCAGCTAAACTTTCAAACACATTAAAATGTGAAACGACGATTACCTTAGAGTAATGCGTGTATCGCGATAACACATTTTCTGCACGATTTCTAAGCGCTATCCAAGACTCATACGGTACATTATTGGGCTCCGCATTATTCTTCAGCGAAGCGCGATACTCATGCCAACGGCGATCTCTTTCTTTGAGATCTACATAACCACCATCCAAGTCCGCTCGCCACTCTCTTAGGTCATGTTCAACAAAGAGTTCTAAACCGAGTTTACGATTGATGATTTCGGCAGTTTGTAGTGCTCTTGTATACGGTGAAGAGATGATAACTTCTGCTTTCTCGAGTTGAATTTCTTGAGCAACCGTGTGCAACTCATGGACGTGTTCTCGGAGTAAAGGAGCATAATCTTTTTCAAGCTGGCTCATTTTTCGCTCGTCAGATAACGAGTAGTCAGGTATTCCATGCCTTACAAATACAACTTCCATTCGCCTCTAAATCTCCATTTTTACCCGATTGGGCTAACGCCCAGTTAAGGGGTGAAGCACGCAATGATCAAGCCTCTGCATAGCACTTCAACACCAAAATCACGGCATACCAAAAATGCCACGCGTGCTGAATCCCACTTAAACTGTTTGTTATGTGTTTGTGAAACAGTCTATTGTTGCATTAAATATGCACCTAATTAACAGATTTAGCTCCAATAAATATACATATTTAGCTTTAACAATTGACGCACAATCATTCTTGTAACTAATATCGAACAATTGTTAAGCAATGGAAGCTGCAAATTATGACTGATTTTAAAAGCACTACTCGCACCTTTATAGCAAATAACCTCAGTATTATTGGGTTTACATCCGGAGTTCTTTTTTATCTATTAATCCGATAATTTAGACTAAGAAAAAGGCAGTACGCATCAGTAAATTTACTCCATGCTGCCTTTTACCTAAATTTCCAAGTTATTCCTGCCCCGATCCTCAATGAAACAGTAGTTTTGATAAGACACATAGCGCTGCGTTAAGGGGTGAATGCCGCATAAACCAAGCTTCCGCAGACCACTTTCACCGCCAAAAATCACCGCATACCAAAAATGCCACGCGGCATGAATCCCTCTTTAACGCCTTGTTAGCTAAGTTTTATCACCATTGTGTTCGCCAATTTATCACCTAGYCGCTGTCTCTTTTTACCAAGTATAAATAGSGAGTCAATTGGCCCTAACAATGCACCTAATGCATTTCTGAAGATAGATTGAATGACGTTACAGTCWTGGCCAGTTCTAGCACTTTTTACTGATAAGCCGACTAGCCGCTTACCCATACTCTGACCATTGGGCAAACAGTCACAAAATAGGAAATACGCAACGCTGAGTGAGACCGAACCTATTCGAGCCGCCTCGAMATCAACATCCATTTGAGTCAAAAGCCAAAGCGACAAAACAAAGATGAAGCCTGTTATTACCAAATCTAGCCAATCGCCAACACACCTACGACCAGGACTTGCCAACAAGTGGTCGCATTGGACAAAAAATCCATTTCTCGAACTCAATTCCCTTTGCCTCTTTCAGATGTAATTTCGATAACTTAGCTAACGCTGCGTTAAGGGGTGAGTGCCGCATAAACCAAGCTTCCGCAGACCACTTTCACCACCAAAACCAACCGCAAACCAAAAATGCCACGCGGCATGAATCCCTCTTAAACGCCTTGTATGGATAATAACTAACGAATCAGGGTAAGGTGAGACCCAGACTTTAGCTGCAACTAAAGTTCTCTATCTGATAGTTCGATTGAACGCTGGCTCCTCTATTGAGAGACCGATAACAAGAACGAACATCAGATAGAACTCCAAGCATCACACTCGAATAGTCTTCTGGGTCTCGAGCCCGCATTTCGCAAGCAAGAGTTAGCTTATTATGAAT
>NZ_NPKW01000006.1:0-1141 GCF_002265885.1 Vibrio sp. 03_296 | reverse complement strand
TTTGGTTTGCAGTGAGTTTTGGTGGTGAAAGTGGTCTGCGGAAACTTGGTTTAGGCGGCACTCACCCCTTAACGCGGCGTTATGTTTAGTCACGTAAAATCAGTTGGTTTATGGTTTTTCTTTGTTCCCTCGGCTTTTCAGTTTGGTGTTTATCGGCAAGTTGGCTTTTGTGAGCGCTGCTTTTCGGACACTTATTCTTTGGCGCTGGAAATTCAGAGAATTGCCTCATTCAATTGTCGGGTAAGCGCGAGGTTAGGGTGGTTGGCTCAATCAGAAATTTGATATTAGGTTTTTTCGTTTTAGCTACCAAAGTTCAAAGTCTGATTTTCAAAATCATGAGTCATTTCAGGTTTTTGGCTTTTGTTCGTGAATCAAAGCTGAGTTAATCTTGTTTTTAGTAAACGTAACCCATTGAAGTTTAAGCATAACAAGGCGTTCAAGTGGGATTTGGCACGCGTGGCATTTTCAGTTTGCGTTGGGTTCAGTGGTTACGGCACTGTGCGGTAGCTTTTGTATTGCGTGCCTGCACCCCTTAACGCGGCGTTATGTTTAATCATGTAAAATCAGCTGGTTGCATCTTTTCTTTGTTTCTTCTCTTCGTATTTCCAATTTTGGTCATGTCGGCAGGTTAACTTCAGTGGTCGCTGTTTTCTGGACTCCAATTCGTTTGCGCTAAAAATTCAGAGTGTTGCCTCATTTAAGTTCAGTGCGTTTGTGAGTTGAATGAAGCGATGTTAGTTTCAAAGTTTGAGCTCAAGTTTTCGGTTTCTCACGCTAAAACTCAAAGTCATTACGACTAAATTTATGAGTTAATTCAGCTTTTTAGCGTCTGGTTTTGGTTTTCAAAGGTAAGTCGAGTTAAGCTTTTGGTAACGTAAAACTTAACCCTTTGAGTCTTAAACTTAGTATCAAGTTTGAAGTGCGACACTTTTTAAAGATGCGCATGAATATACTCCAGTGGTGTTCTATACCCAAGTCTTTTGCGTGGGCGCGTATTTAATTTGTGTGCAATTTCATTGCATAGCTTCTGTGTCACGTGTGACATGGAAGTTCGTTTTGGTAAGTATTGTCGTATCAAACCATTGGTGTTTTCATTAGTGCCTCGCTCCCATGATTGGTATGGATTTGCAAAGTAAAACAG
>NZ_NPKW01000599.1:0-672 GCF_002265885.1 Vibrio sp. 03_296 | reverse complement strand
CTGGCCATTGGCCTCGGGTTAGGCGTTTTGTTTGGTCAGTTTCTCGCGGTGGTGCTGCGACGTGGCTGGTTGCCTGAATACCTGCAACCGTTTGCCGTTTTAAGCTTAGTGCTGGGCGTGTTTGCGCTCTCGAATCATCTGGAACATGAATCAGGCCTATTAACGGTCACCGTGATGGGGGATGTGGTTAGCTAACTCCAAAGGGGGTGGATATCAAGCATATTCTTCACTTTAAAGAGCATCTCACCATTCTCTTTATCACTGGCTTATTCATTTTGCTGGCGGCGCGTATCCAGCCGGAAGACTTTTACACACTCGGCATCAGTGCCTTGGTCTTATTCGCGTTTATTCAGTTTGTCTCTCGTCCGGTCTCTATCTATCTTGCGACGCTGCGCAGCTCGCTTAATGGTAAGAAAGGCYTTTTGGCTTGGGTTGCGCCACGTGGCATTGTCGCCGCGTCCATTTCGTCGTTATTTGCGATCAAGTTAGAGTCACTCGGCATGTCTGAAGCTGCGTTGTTAGTGCCACTTACCTTTATGGTGATTATTGGCACTGTGGTGCTGCAAAGTGCAACGGCTCGCCCAATGGCGGTGGCACTAGGGGTGTCAGAACCCGCTCCAAAAGGTTTCTTGATCATCGGGGCAGAACGATGTCGCGCGTACATTAGCGCAG
>NZ_NPKW01000598.1:0-521 GCF_002265885.1 Vibrio sp. 03_296 | reverse complement strand
AAACCACCAGCAGACGATGATCTTGCTTATGAATAATATTGGCAACGGTATTACGCGATTCTTGAATGAAGCGGCGGGCGTTGTCGCTCAGTGGCAGTTTCTGTTTAGCTTTTCTGGCGTAATCAGAACTTGTTCATCGCTGATATTGATATTGCTTAGTTCACTTTTCTGCATGGCATTTAACCTGTATTATATTTTTTACACCCTCATATCCCTGAGAGTACGAAGTCATGTTTGAAAACAACTTAACAGGGTTGAATTAAAAATCAACCGTAAACAATAAAAAACATCAAGTGTAAAATATTAATTACACGCAATAAAAAACCAAAGCATCTCGCTTTGGTTTTCAAGTTCGTCTTTTCTTAAGTTTTAGTGGCCCACTATACGTAGCATGTTTTCTCTTGCTTCTTTCCATTGCGGCGCCAATTTCAGTTCAGAGAGGCTGAAGCTGCGTTTCTTCAACAAAGATAATGCCAAAGGAACCTCGACGATAGGCAGTGCATCCAAGGCGGCCACTTGAG
>NZ_NPKW01000597.1:0-1184 GCF_002265885.1 Vibrio sp. 03_296 | reverse complement strand
CGGGAATCTAGCGCTTCTAGTTTCTCAATCGCGGTGAGCCAGTTTCCTCCTTGAAGAGAGGTTTGTGCTTCTGCATACAGCTCTGCTGGTGGCACATCCGGCACAATTTGTTCACTGCTTGAACAGCCAAACAACACTGATACCGCGAGCAGGCCTGCTAAAGTATGGTGTTTCATGTCAGGAGTCGATTCCTTGATTCTAAATATTTCTTAAGCTTCCGTTACTTTCTTGTCAGTAACAGATACAATGTTGCAATACACTATTTTTCCACAGTAGTGAGCATTAGTCTCACAGTTTTTAAAAAGTTCGATATGGCTCAGCAGATTGAATTAACAAATACCGTAAAAGATAGCCAATTAGGCCAACGCCTAGATCAAGCTATCGCAGAGTTGTTCGCAGACTTTTCTCGCTCGCGCCTGAAAGAATGGTTGCTTGACGGAAAAGTCACCGTGGACGGTAACGTAGTCACCAAACCCAGAACGAAAGTGATGGGCGGGAGGTGATTACTGTTTTGGCCGAGCTGGAAGATGAAGTGCGCTGGGAAGCGCAAGATATTCCTCTGGATATTGTCTATGAAGATGACGATATCTTAGTGATGAATAAGCCTCGTGATTTTGTCGTCCACCCAGGAGCTGGCACGCCAGATGGTACAGTGTTAAACGCATTGCTGTTCCATTGTCCTGAAGTGGCGGAAGTGCCGCGTGCAGGCATTGTTCATCGTTGGACAAGACACACGGGTCTAATGGTTGTGGCGAAAACCGTACCGGCGCAAACACGTTTGGTGCGTGCTCATACAAAAACGCCATATTACGCGCGAATACGAAGCCATTGCCATTGGTCGAATGACGGCGGGGGGCAAAGTCGATAAACCGATTGGCCGCCATGCAACAAAACGCACCTTAATGGCGGTGAGCCCAATGGGTAAGCCTGCTGTGACGCACTTCCGTGTTGCCGAGCACTTCCGTGAGCACACACGTATCCGTTTGCGTCTTGAAACCGGTCGTACTCACCATGATTCGCGTGCATATGTCTTACCTACAACATCCTTTATTAGGTGATGCAGCTTACGGTGGCGCGCGCGATTCCTGCGGGTGCTCTGAAGAGGTTACGGCATGATCCGAACTTGATCGCCAAGACGTCTTCATGCCGGTGATGCTGCGCTTTGAGCATCCTATCACGGGTGA
>NZ_NPKW01000596.1:0-627 GCF_002265885.1 Vibrio sp. 03_296 | reverse complement strand
TGCAGATTTAGGTGTGCACGATATGCGTTTACTTTCTTCCAGCAACAAAAAATACCATGCCCTTTGGCGGTTTTGGTCTGAACGTTGTTGAGTATGTGTGTGAATAACACCACTTCTAATAAACGCAGCGAAAATAACTGCTGCGTTTATTTTCTCCCCCTATTTGACTCATCTCTTCGCTGTAAGGCAGTATTTCGTGGCGAAATACCATTAGATATTGCTCACAAAATTGTGCTAGAATCCGGCGATTCTCACTTGATGAACATAGTTAAAGGAAGGCTTATGAAAGTGATCGAGGGTGGCTTCCCTGCGCCAAACGCAAAAATTGCTATCGTTATTTCTCGTTTCAACAGTTTTATTAACGAAAGTCTATTGTCTGGTGCCATCGACACTTTGAAGCGTCACGGTCAAGTCAGTGAAGACAACATCAACCGTTGTACGTTGTCCTGGTGCTGGTTGAACTACCTCTAGTGGCTCAGCGCGTAGCAAAAACAGGTAAGTTCGACGCGATTGTATCTCTTGGCTCAGTGATCCGTGGTGGTACACCACACTTCGACTATGTTTGTAGTGAAATGAATAAAGGTCTAGCACAAGCTGTCTCTTGAATTTAGTATTCCAGTGGCATTT
>NZ_NPKW01000595.1:0-538 GCF_002265885.1 Vibrio sp. 03_296 | reverse complement strand
AGAATGGGTAATCGGCCATGCCCATTCGAACGGTTCGGTTGACCGCATGCTCAGCGGCAAACTCATCTACCCACGCTTGCACTTTACTAAAGACGGCCTCTGCCGAGTAATCGCGCTTCGGCATTGGGCTCGATGTAAAGCAAATTGGCATCCGAAAAGTGGTAGAGACGTGCTGGTTTTGGATTTCTCACTCATGAACACCCCAAAGCGCGCTCGAGTTCTAGGCCTGCTTTATAGCCGTGTTGCACGTACATGCTGCGCAAAAATGGCAAATCAATCATCACAAAGCGTAAGCGATCGTTGAGCGGCTCGTGGATAAGTTCACCCAGTTGCCATTGTTCAAACGTTTCATTGGCTTTGCGCAATGAATTTGAGAGTTTCACGTTCAACATGCGCAGATTACGCAGCTTTGAGCGTGAGTGGGGTGTACAGATCGCTCGTAAGCTGCTCGATTTGCGTCGACTGCCGTTGCAGTAATACGCCGCGTCTCATAAGTAATAAGAAAAGCACGAGAGAGACGCAAGAATAGCGCAAAGGC
>NZ_NPKW01000594.1:0-981 GCF_002265885.1 Vibrio sp. 03_296 | reverse complement strand
GCACCAGCTTTTAACTTTACCCTGTCTTCACACTTTGGAGGAAACCATGGACTTTTGGCTCGATTTGCTATTCGGTAATGCGGTAGGACTTTCTTCAATGATTGTCATATTTGGTGCACTAGGTCTAATGCTGTTTTACGGCGGTTTCATCGTTTACAAGGTCATGAATGACAAATCTCCTCACTAGATATCGCCAAGCTCTATAATCTTTTATAGAAACTGCTTTGCACCGGAATGGGTTTTCTGCCTGTTCCGGTTTTTTATTCTCTGGGTTGATCGTTTCGCCCCAACCGTTGGTATACTCCTGCAACCATTAATCAAGCTTTGAGATGCCGTTATGTCTCACGACGATGATTTCGAACTTTTCCAACAATGATGGGGATGTAAGCCCATCACTCATGACACCGCTGAACACAAAGAAAAAACACCAAGTCAGCGAATCTCAATTGGCGCGGCGCGAAGCCGGCGATTTGGCTACCGAGGATGAATCCGGAACACCTCAGTCTTATCACGGCTGAAATGGCTCAAAACCTGATGACCATGGTGGAGTTTAAAAGAGATGGCGTACAAGATGGTGTCTATCGTAAATTGCGTTTAGGCAAGTACCCCATCCAAGCCAGGCTAGACCTGCATAAGAAATCGCTCAAAGAAGCACGAGATGAACTTGTACGCTTCCTCAAACAATGCATGAAAATGGACATTCGCACCGTCGTGATCGCTCATGGTCGAGGCGAACTATCCGCTCCCCAGCCAAGATGAAGAGTTTTGTCACGACATGGTTAATGCAGATTAAAGAAGTGCAATGTTGCCACAGTGCGCAGCGTTTTCATGGCGGAACTGGCGCTCTCTACGTTTTGCTGCAGAAAGATGCCGATAAAAACTCGAGAATCGAGAACGTCATCAAAAACGCTTAGGCTAACATTTATTCAGTGCTAGAATGCACGCCCTAATTTCCCTTACAACCAGTAAGGGAGTGAACAA
>NZ_NPKW01000593.1:0-742 GCF_002265885.1 Vibrio sp. 03_296 | reverse complement strand
TTGCTGCTGCTGTTGCCTTGCACCGCTGCGTATTCATTCAATCGCGAWGATAGTAACGTTGAGGGCCCGCATCGGTTGAACTGTAGTAGCTACCTGGAGGAAACTCACTGATGGTTTTGCAAACTGGAACCAACGCTTTCATTTCGGACGCGACATAGTAGTTGCCGTGCTCATCATAACCTTGGTAAAGCGGGATGATACCGATGTGGTCACGTCCAATTAGGTACTGATCTTTCTCTTCATCGTAAAGAACAAAAGCGAAGATGCCGTTTAATTCTTCTAGGAGATCGGCTCCCATTTCTTGGTAGAGAGCGAGAATCACTTCACAGTCAAGATCTGATTTGGAATCATATTTTCCTTCGTAACGAGCACGAATTTCTTTGTGGTTGTAGATTTCACCGTTTACTGCAAGGATGAGTTTTTTATCTGGGCTGTAAAGAGGCTGCGCGCCGCTGTTAAGACCTACGATCGCAAGACGCTCATGAGCAAGAATTGCTCGGTCTGATGCGTAGATCCCTGACCAGTCTGGGCCACGGTGACGAAGTTTTTTCGACATCTCTAAAGCGATAGGGCGAAGCGCCGCTGCGTCGCTTTTAATGTCTAAAATGCCAAATACTGAACACATACAACATCCTTTTTAATTAAATCATTTCTAAACGGTATGGCTTCAATTTGCCAGTCTGAACAAAAAAAGCAACACTCTTCGATAAAAAAAGTAACAAAGGAAGCTGATGATATGAAA
>NZ_NPKW01000592.1:0-352 GCF_002265885.1 Vibrio sp. 03_296 | reverse complement strand
TTGAGCGAGATCTGACTGCGCCAAATGCGCCGTGGATGATCGTGGGTATCCAAGGCTAGGCCTAACCTCGTTCAACTTAGTCATCACAAGTCCCGTTTCATTCGATGTAGCGGGATTTTTTATCTCTTGGACTGGCAGAGTCATTGGATATTGCTGCTGTTCTATAGGTCAAGTCATTACTGATGGTTTGGAATGTTTTTTCATTGGAGCCAGTCCGTAAGAGGGATGCCTTTCGAGTCGCCATTGTCACGATGATCGGAGTGAAAAGCGTTATTTGCGCCATCATTATTCATACGCTGGGAGAGGCGAATCGATGAGCTAAATTCAATACGAAAAAAGCCAGCTCATTGAG
>NZ_NPKW01000591.1:0-637 GCF_002265885.1 Vibrio sp. 03_296 | reverse complement strand
CGAAAGTCACCTCAATGAACCTGACGCGATGTTAACGGCACTGGCAAACTTTGTTTCCAACATGAAGTCTGCAACACAAAAGTAACGTGGTAGACATCTAAACATCTATGAGATCGATTTCTTATTTTTCAGTAGAAATCGATCTTTTTTTTAACATTCCAACTCGCTTCCATCCCGGCTTGTAAACGAGCCATCACTCAATAAAATGTCACCTTTATATAAGGGCAAGCTATAGCAAACGTTTGCCCACTGCTTAAAAAATTGTCAATCGTCAATAAAACGCCTGATATTCACGCCCTCGCTTCTTATCCCATATTGCTAAATGTGRAATAAACGTGTAAAAATCTGATCGAATATTTATCCAAAGAACACTTTTCGTTCAGTGGGTAATTCTGGATTTTTAATATTTATTAGCACAGAGGTTATGGAAGTGTTAAAAGAAAAGAGTTTGTTACGCAACATTGGTGTGCAGGTTGTCATCGCCATGATCGTGGGTACTGCCGTTGGTGCCTTGATGGGTGATAGCGCCTCTATGTTTGCCCACTGGGGGCCATCTTCATCAACCTGATCAAGATGCTGGTTATCCCTCTTGCTCGCTGTTGCCCTAATTCTGGTGCAGCGGGCCTAGGCAATAGTC
>NZ_NPKW01000590.1:0-1852 GCF_002265885.1 Vibrio sp. 03_296 | reverse complement strand
TCAATAAATTGCATTGTTATTTTTACTCTTCAACAACAGTTAATATCGAACCATCAAGCTGATAAACAATTTGAGTGTGAGGGCAGGTAATGGTTAAGTGACCTTCTAATGGCAAATCAAGTTGCTCACCATATTGGCTCATCCAGCCAATTTGCTTGGCTGGAACACCCACCATCAAAGCAAAGGGCTTCACATCTTTGTTCACGACAGTACCAGCACCAATGAACGCGTACTCACCAATCGTAATACCGCACACAACCGTACAGTTCGCACCCAAAGTTGCGCCCTTTTTCACGATAGTGTCACGGTATTGGTCTTTGCGTTCAATAAGAGAGCGAGGATTATAAACATTCGTAAAAMCATGCTGGCCACAAAAACTCCCTCTTCTAAATGAACATTGTCATAAACAGAGACGTTGTTTTGAATTTTACACTGGTCACCAATGGTCACCTTATTACCAACAAAGACATTTTGCCCCAGAGAGACGCCGCGACCAATTTGAGCACCTGAACACACATGCGCCCAGTGCCAAACTCGTGAACCTTCTCCGATGCTAGCACCATCATCTACAATGGCAGTTTCATGCTGAAAGAAGCTCATAACTACTACCAAATGATTAAAGGGAGCATTCGCCCCCTGATTATGGATTAAAGAACGGATTCGTCTGTCTTCGCCGACACTTAAGACATGTTTCACATTCGTTAATAAAACGTGGCTAATCTTTACCTAAACGGCCGCAAAGCCTCTACGCCCATCGATTTCGTCTCACTATGGTCAACCGCCAGTACGATACCGTCATAATGACCTTCTTTCAGCTCATCGATGAGTTCAATACCATACTCATGGCGAACTTCTCTTTTGAAGCCAACTATCGTATACATCAACCGACATATTAAAGTCTTGCAGCTCTTTGATGATGTTGATGATTTTTGTATTACGAACATCAGGACAATCCCCTTTAAAGGTAAAACCTAATATCAGTACTTTTGCTTCATCAATATGGATTTTTTTGCTCGCCAGCTTTTTCACTTAATTGTGTTCGCGACATTATTCGCCCATACCATCATTGATACGACGCCCTGCCAAAATAACTTCTGGACGGTACCCCACCTCTTGAGCTTTATGAGCTTAGATAGTATGGGTCAACGCTAATTGCAGTGCCCACCAACCAAACCTGGCTTAATGGTAGAAAGTTCCACTTGGTACCTGCCGCTTTCAACACTTCTTCAGTATCAATGTCCAGTGTAAAATCTTCGCGAACTCATTAATGATGGCAATGTTCAAATCACGCTGAGTGTTTTCAATAACCTTAGCCGCTTCCGCAACTTTGATGGAAGAAGCCTTATGCGTACCAGCCGTCACAATTGAACGCGTACACTGCATCAACAAATCAGCAACAGCGTCTGTCGAACCTGACGTAATTTCGTGATAGTCGTAAGTCGATTCACTTATCACCTGGGTTGATACGCTCAGGGCTGTAACCAGCAAAAAGTCTTGGTTAAATACCAATCCTGACATTTTTTCAATGATAGGAAGGCACACTTCTTCTGTCGCCCCTGGATACACTGTTGATTCGAAACCACTATGTCCCCTTTTGAATGACTTGAGCATGCTTCAGAAGCTTTCTTTAATGGAGTCAAGTCGGGGGTATTTTCTTCTGTGATTGGTGTTGGCACCGTAACCACATAGAAATTACATGCTTGCAAATCTTTCAATTGATGGGTGTATTGTAAAAGAGGTGCACTCGCTAACTCTTCTGGCGAACACTCTAGAGTAGAATCTTTACCACTCTCAAGCTCTTGAACACGAGCTACATTGATATCAAAGCCCAACGTTGGGTATTTCTTACCAA